>JBIKVO010000256.1:0-4903 GCA_044356795.1 Caulobacterales bacterium | reverse complement strand
CGGGGCCATGGGGCGGGGATCGGGGCGGATGTCGGCGGCGAAATCGACAATATCCACCGCGATGGCGTCTTCCTGCGCCATGATCTCCTCGGGGCGCGCTTGCGCCAGCCACCACGCCGCGCCCGCCAGCGCCGCGTGGAGAACAAGGGATCCGAGAAGGCCCAAACGCACCGCGATCGCCTCCTATCGGCCCTTTGATGGGGGGAGGGGATCGGTGATCAGGCCCAGATTCGTGAACCCTGCCTGCGACAGCACCGCCATCACCTGGATAACATTGCCATAGGCGGCCGCGGTATCGGCGCGCAGCAGCACCCGGCGCTCCAGGCCGGCCCCGGTTCCAGCGATCGCCGCCAGCCGAGCCGGCAGCGCGTCCAGCGCCACGGCCTCGTCATCTCGGCCGCCGCCAAGATAGATCGCGCCCTCGCGGGTGACAGTCACGGTCAGCGGCGTCTGATCGGCGGCCAATTGCTTGGCGGCGGTTTTCGGCAGGTCCACCGGCACCCCAACCGTCAGCAGCGGGGCCGTGACCATGAACACGATGAGCAGCACCAGCATCACATCCACGAATGGCGTGACATTAATCTCCGCAATCCGGCCGGCCCGGCGCCGGCCGCCGCGGCGGCGGGGCCCCATCAGCGCGCCGGCCATCTCAGTAACGCTCGCCCAGGCGCCGCGACAACTGGGCGACAGCCTGGTCCGAGAAGGCCTCCAGCCGGTCGCCGAAGCGGTCCAGATCACCGGCAAACTTGTTGTAGAAGATTACTGCCGGCACCGCCGCCACCAGGCCCAAAGCGGTGGCGAACAGAGCTTCGGCAATGCCGGGGGCGACAACCGTCAGGCTTGTCTGTTGCTGGCCGGCGATGGCGGTGAAACTGTTCATGATGCCCCATACGGTGCCAAACAGGCCGATGAATGGCGCTGAAGAGCCGATCGAGGCCAGCACTGAAAGCCCCTTGCCGGCATGGCTTAACTCGCGGGTGATCGCCGCGCGCATCATCCGGTCGCAGCGGTCCTGCGCCGCCTGCACGCCGCCGGCGTCGCCGACCCCGGCGCGGGCGCTGTCCGACCATTCCTGCACGCCGGCCAGAAACACCCGCCCGAACGGGTCCTTGCCGCGGGCCTGTGCGGCGCGGGCCACCTCTTCCAGCGGCCGGCCAGACCAGAACAGCTGTTCAAACTCGGCGCCCGTGGCGTTCAGGTCGCGGAACTGCAACCATTTGTCGATGGCCACCGCCCAGGACCAAAGCGACATCAGCGCCAGACCCACCATGACGGTTTTCACCACCAGATCGGCCTGCATAAACAGGCCCACGATCGACATGTCATGCTGCATAAGCGCCCTAACTCCCGCGTCTTGGCCTTCGTGGCCGACCGCGCGCATGCGTCGCGCATCCCCGCTGCCGGCCTTTGTGGGACCTCAACCCTAGGAAAATGTCAAAAACGGGGTTTAGGTTGGCGCAAGCAGCGGCTTTAGCTGTTGCAAGAGCGAGGCCGGGGGGCGGATTGCCCGGCCTGTGAGATCGATGCAACAGGCCTCGACTGACGCGCTGGCGACCTCTTCGCCGCCGCGCCACAACGATTGGCCGATCGCCAGCCGCGCGCCTGACACCGTGTCGAAGCTGGTTGTCACGAGCAGCGCATCATCCACACGGGCCGCGCGGCGATACGCCACGGTAATCTTCACCACGCTGAAAGCCGCGGGTTTGGCTTCGGCCATAAGATCGGTATGGGACAGCCCGATCAGACGGACAAAGTCACTCCGGCCGCGCTCGAAAAAGCGCAGATAATTGGCGTGGTAAACAACACCGGTAAAATCGGTGTCTTCGTAGTAAACACGCACCGGCAGGTGATGCGTGCGCCCGTCGAACCAGCCGGCGGAAGGGGCGCTATGGGGCGAGACGGGCGGGGCAGTGCTCATGTGTTGCCGGTGAAGCGGGTTTGACCAGCGCGCGCAAGGATGGTTTGGCTTTACGTCACATCGTCAACCACGCGGTCGCGCGCCTCTTTCAGGCTTTGTGCGATGCCCGCGTCGAGCACCAGATCGCTCTCATTGACCAGGGTGTAGCGCACGACATTGCTGGGCATGTCGCCCGATAGCGCGGTAACGAGATCCACCAACATGGTGTAGGCGCCGCGCGTCAAACGCGGGTCCGCCAGCAGCGCGCCATTATTGGTGGCGGCGAAGGCGCGGCAATCGATCAGCTGATCGGCGGGATTGATGTAGAGCCCACCGGTGATGACCTGACAGCCGTGCGACCATGTCGCGACATTAAAGGTCAGCCCTCGGCCGGCCCAATGGATATTGATCGTGGTGTTGGGCTTGAGGCCATTTTCATAGTCTTCCGGCTCCAGCGTGCGATTGTTGCGCGACCGCGCAACCAGCGCGCCATTCGGCAACGGCCGCAGCGCCAATTGATGGTTTTGATGCCAGCCGAAGCGATAGATGTGCTGGGCGGGTACAAGGAAAGGCCACCCTTCCGAACTATCGCTCGCACCGGGCTCGGTGGAGCCTTGGAATTTGAACACCAGCCCTTTGATCAACAGGACGAACACATCGTCGAACTTGCCGGTGAAATCTTTGCGGCGCACGCCAATCAGATGGATATTGCCGGGGCCGGTCATGTCCCAGGCGGATGCCTTCAAAGTATTTGTGGCGCCATTAAAGGCCTCAATCTTGCGCGTCTCCATGCTCGGGTCAGACAAATGCTTGGTTTTGACTCTCTCCAAAAAGCCAATCCAGCGCTCATATTCGCCGGGTTTCGGGCGCCAATCGGCTTTTCGGCCGCGGGCGATCCAGGATTGTAATTCAGCCTGCGTTTTCGGACCGAACAAACCGTCGGGCCGGACATCGGCTTTTCCGTCTTGCGTGCGCACCAATTCCTGGAACAGGCGCACCGCGGACGTCGTGCGGTAGCCGTAAATGCCATCAACTTCACCACCGGGGAAAACCCCGATCGCGCGCAACGCGTCTTGCACCTGCGACACCGTCATTGCGCCGGGCGGATGATTGGCGAGCCTTTGAATGACGATTTTGTCCTCGCCGGTTTGGATCTCCGACAGTTTGCGTTCGGTCAGACGCTCAACACCGGCGATGAACGCGTTGCAGGCGTCTTGGGTAACGGTGGCGTCGATGCAGCCCAGCGCCAGCGAGAAAGCGGGGATCTGATTGGGATCGATGTCCACCGGCGGCGATGGCGGGGGCTGGACAGGCGGGGGTTGGACAGGCGGCGGCGGGGGGGGCGTGTTGGTCGGCGCTTGCGGTGTCGGGGGTGCGGGCGGCGTTGGCGGTCCGCGATGCGGCGCAGGGCGCGGTGCGGGACGGGTCGATTGCTCGCTAGGCCGGCGACGTCCAAACAGCACCGAAAACAGCCACTCCCAAAAATTCATGTCCGCCCCCTTTGATGGCGCATGATCCAGGTGCGCACAGGCGACGCCAGCACACACCATTTTGGCGAGATTGCAAGCCTGTGATTGCCCGCTGAGGGCCGGGCGCGGCGGCTTTGGCGGTGCGCATTCCGCCAGCAGACGGTTTGCATCCCGCAGCGAGCCCCTTTATGACGCACCCGCACACTGAACGCTTCGGATTGCCGGGGGGCTCCATGTCCATTCTCGTGAACAAAGAAACGCGCGTGATCTGTCAGGGCTTTACCGGCAAGAATGGCACGTTCCACTCTGAACAGGCGGTCGCGTATGGCACGCGCATGACCGGCGGCGTCAGCCCCGGCAAAGGCGGCGGCCGTCATCCCAGCCCGCAACTAGCGCATCTGCCGCTGTTCAACTCGGTGAAGGAGGCGAAAGAGGCCGTCGGCGCAGACGCCACCGCGATTTATGTGCCGCCGCCCAGCGCTGCGGCCGCCATCGAAGAAGCGATCGATGCGGAAATTCCACTGATCATCTGCATCACCGAGGGCATTCCGGTGATGGACATGGTGCGTGTAAAGGCCAAGCTCGAAGGCTCGAAAAGCCGCCTTATTGGGCCAAACTGCCCCGGCGTGTTGACGCCGAATGAGTGCAAGATCGGCATCATGCCGGGCTCGATCTTCAAGAAAGGTAATGTGGGCATCGTCAGCCGGTCCGGCACCTTGACCTACGAGGCCGTGTTTCAGACGACGAACGAGGGCTTGGGCCAGTCGACAGCTGTCGGCATTGGCGGGGACCCCGTGAAGGGCACAGAATTCATTGACATGCTGGAGATGTTCCTGGCCGACCCCGAAACCCATTCGATCATCATGATCGGCGAAATCGGCGGCAGCGCGGAAGAAGACGCCGCCCAATTCCTGGCGGATGAGGCCAAGAAGGGGCGTAAGAAGCCGATGGTGGGCTTTATCGCCGGGCGCACCGCACCGCCGGGACGCCGCATGGGCCATGCCGGGGCGATTATCTCGGGCGGCAAGGGCGACGCAGAAAGCAAGATCGCGGCGATGGAAGCCGCCAGCATCCGCGTTGCGCCGCATCCCGCGGCGCTGGGTAAAACGATGGTGGACGTGCTGAAAGGGTGAGCGCGGCGCCATCACGGCGCCGCGCGAAAGATCGTCGCGGATGTGATTTTTGGGTGCATCAGCCAGGGTGATGTCCTTTTCGCGGTGCGGCGCTGTAGTCTTCGCCATGGCGCAACCCGCTCCCTCGTCGACGATCGGGAAGCGATGGGGGCTGTCACGGTACGGCGCGTGGGGCATGGTTGACGGGATCATCCACTGTAAAAGCGTCGCTCTTCCGGCGACGGCGGCGCGCCTCCACCCCCCCAAGGTCGTACGCATTGCCCCCTTCAAACCGGGCGCAGAACCCCTTATGAGCGAACGCACGCGTTTGCGCCGCGGGCGCCAACACCCACAGACAGCGCTCAAACAGCCCCCGAGAGGACATTCATCCATGGCGGACGACGGCCGCATTCTCCCGAATACAG
>JBIKVO010000255.1:0-4908 GCA_044356795.1 Caulobacterales bacterium | reverse complement strand
ATCCTCCAGCGGCACCGCGATATCCTGCATCCGCTCCAGCATCTTAATGCGGCTTTGTGCCTGGCGGGCCTTGCTGGCTTTGGCGCGAAACCGATCCACAAACGCCTGCAAATGGGCGCGTTGAGCATCCTGCTTGGCCTTCTGCGCGCTGAGATTGGCGGCGCGCTCGGCGCGTTTGCGCAGATAAGAATCATAACCGCCGGGATGCACCTCAAGTTTGGCATCGGCGAGCGCCAGAATGTGGCTGACGCTGCGATTGAGCATGTCGCGATCGTGGCTGACAACCACCACCGTATGCGGATAGGTTTCGAGATACGTCTCAAGCCAGGCGGCGCCTTCGAGATCGAGATAGTTTGTCGGCTCGTCGAGGATCAGAACTTCCGGTTCAGAAAACAAGACGCCGGCCAGCGCCGCGCGCATCCGCCAGCCGCCGGAAAACTCCCGACACGGACGATCCAGATCGGCCTGCGAAAACCCAAGCCCGACCAGAATGGCGCTGGCGCGCGCGCGGGCGGAATAGGCGTCAAGATCAGCGAGGCGGATGTGAATATCGGCGATGCGTTGCGGATCGGTGGCGGTTTCGGCTTCCGCTTCGAGCGCCGCCAGTTCTTCATGTGCAGCCAGCGTGAAATCGATCAGCGGCGTTTCCACCGGAGGCGCTTCCTGCGCAACAAAACCCAGGCGCGCGCCCTCGGTGATACGAATGGTCCCGGCGCCGCTGCGCGCTTCTTCGCGGATCAGACGCAGCAGCGTGGATTTGCCCGTGCCATTGCGCCCGACAAGGCCCACTTTCCAGCCGCGCGCAATGAAGGCCGAAGCGCTGTCAAACAGGGTGCGCCCAGCGATACGGTAGGTCAGGTCATCGATCTGCAGCATGGGACTTCCATCACGGGGCCATCACGACAAAGGCCGACGCAGCAAACCGCGCCGGCCTGTGGGCAAGTCCCAAGTCGACCGCGCACGGTCGGCTTGGGATGGATCCAATAAACGATAAATGCGTTTACTTGGCCGGCGCCGGCATTGGCGCAGGCGTCGTGGCGGGGTCGGCCTTTGCGGGCTCGGTCAGCACGGGGGCGCCTGCGGGAGGCAGCGTGCTGGCGTCGGGCGCAACCAGCGGCAGGGCTGCGGGCGCAGCCGGCGGTAGCGCAGCGGGATTGCCGATCGGCAGGGCGGTGCCTTGGAACGGCGGCGCGACCTTGGCGATCAGCCCGGCATTGCCTTCACGGATGAAATACACGATCTGGCGCTTTTGCGAGCCGCCGGGCTGGGTCGGATCATCCCTGTAGACTTCCATCGAAGCGCCGCGCTCCACCCGGGTTGCCGCCATCAACGTTTCCATCTGATCATAAACCGGAATCACATCAGCCTCGGCCCCGTAATAGTCCACGATCACGGCCGGTCCGCTGGGCGTTTCGCCGGCGGAGACGCCGATCAGATCAAGCGGCCGCGGGCCTTCGTAAGGCAAGCCAGCCTGAAACCCATAACTGTCTTCCTTCCAGGCCGTTTCCACCGCGATCGGCAGGCCCGCCGGCGTCAAATTGTTGTCGCTAAACGCTACGCGCACGAGGTTCAAAGACTTGCGGATGCCATTCTTGATGGCGTCGGCCTGTTGTTGGGTGGTAGCGGCGATATAGATAAACTGCAGCGGCTGCACGTTTTCAACTTTGAAGTTCAACCGCGAGAAATCGAAATTGCCGATCTTTTCGGCCTCGGCCTTGATCCCGGCCAAGGCGGCCTGCGACGGGGCCGCCAATTGCGCACCCGAGCCGCCCTGCATTCGCGCCATCGGATTGATGCCGAGATCTTCAGTCAGCGTCAGTTTGGCCTGGCTGGTCATGCCCTGGCCCGACACCGCCCATTGGCCAGTAATCTTGCGGCCATCGCTGGTGGTGAACACCACGTCGATCGGGTCCGCCGGCGTTTTGATGGATTCCGGCGTCACCCGCACCGTCAGCGTATCGCTGACCTTGAAATCCCCCGGCATCGAAGCCAGCAGCGCGTACACCGTGGACGGCGGACGGTCAATCGCCACCGTCTCCACCCTGGTGGCTGTTCCCGGCAGCAACACCAGCGAGGCGCCGAAGGCGGCGCCCAATAGGACCAAAAGACCCACAACAATTGTGACAACGAGCTTCATAAGGCTCCCCTCGATTTCCCTCGGATCCCGACGCAACAGCTTGACGTACCGTTCACCGCCCTGAAACAGGGATGGCGCTCTGCGACACGATGCGACTGCACAACCTCTCTATCAGAGAGGGGCTCAGGCTGAAAGGCCGATGCAGCGATTGGGCGAACCTGGGTTCGGGGGGGGCGGTCAATCGCTGGCCGGGGGGTCTGACCGCGGCCCCATGGGCAGGCCGCCGGGGCGGGCGCGCCCCTCGGCGGCGCGCTGTTTGGCTTCGTGGCGCTCGCGGAATTCCTCCGCGAACGACGACGCGATGATGCCGGTGGGCATCGCCACGATGCCAATCCCCGCCAGCGCGATCAGGGCGGCGGCAAATCGCCCGACCGGCGTAATTGGATAAACGTCGCCATAACCAACCGTGGTCAATGTCACCACTGCCCACCATAGCGCCCGCGTGACCGAACCGAACTCTTCCTCCTGGCCAGGGATTTGGCCCTCTATGAAGTACAAGATCAGCGCCGCGACATAGACCTGCACCGCAGCCACTGCGAGGGCCGCCAGGAGCGGCGGGCCTGCCCGGCGCAGCGCGGCGCCGACGATCGAAAATGCCGGCAGATAACGCGCCAGCTTGAATAAGCGAAACAAGCGCAACGCCCGCAGCGCCGCCAGCATGGCGCCGCCGGCCTCCGGCGCCAGCAGCGTCAAGACCAGCTCCGGCGCAAATGCGGCCAGATCGGCCAGCGCCAGCGGCGTCGTGGCATATTTCAACCGACCGCCAATGCCGCGATAGGCCGGGTCCTCCCCCGCCGCCCATAGCCGCGCCACATATTCGGCGGCGAACAAAATCGCGATCAGCGCGTTGGCGAGGCCCACCGTCTGCTTCATCCAGTCCGGCAGCGTCGGCTCGGTTTCCAAAGCCAGCGTGACAAAGCTCAAAATCACCAGGCCAATCAACACCACAGACAGCCAGGACAATCGCCCCTGCTCGCCGTCTTTCTGCTCCAACAGGGCATAGAGGCGCGCGCGCAATCGCGCCGCCTGGTGCGGTGGATGCGCGGGTGTCGAAGAGTGAGACACGCGATAAAACCCTTTGCCAGCCTTGGCGCCGCCGCATCGTGTCGGCGGCCCGCCGCAATCGTCGCTATCGCTGTTTAGGGTCTGGACTCAATCAGTTTGTTGCGGGGATAATGCGGCCATGTTGCGCTGGCACTGCCACGACAGCCTCAAACCGCCGCCCGACCAGCCGCCTGCGCCAGCCGCAGGAAAAAGGTCACGTCAACCAACCGCTCAAACGCCACGCCATAGCCTTTGGGGATGGTGTTCATGATCCGCCCCTCCAGCCGGTGACCGCGCACCATGATCGCTGCACGATCGCCTGTGCGATTGAGCAGATGGGTCTGATACGGGCGGAACAGACATCCGCCCTCCGACACATTGAGGATCATGCCTTCCACCACCACGTCGCGCGGCAGCAAGACAAGGCCGGCGGGCAGATTGACTTCAAACCGCTCGTGCTGGGCGATTTTTTTCTTGGCGAATGGATTGGGAAAAGCGGCGCCCATCAGCGTGCTCCTGCAGTTTTGACCAGCCGCTCATCAATGAAGCGGGCCAGTTTAACGGTTTCCTGCGCCGCGGTCTGCGCAGTCGCCTGCACCTTGGCGGTTTCCTGACGGTTGGCGGCGATATGGCCCTCGAGGCGATCGATGCTGACATCCATCTGCGCCTTCACTTCATCGATCGCGGTGGAAACGTCATCAATACGACTCTTCGCGATGATTTCGCCCTCTTCCATCAATTCATCAAGCCGCGCAACCAACTGATCAAGGCTCGCTACCAGCGTGCGCTGCGCTTTCGCCGTCGACACCGCGACACGGGTTTCATCCTTTCGCGCGTCATCCAAGCGCCGCAGCACTTGCCGCGACAATTGCTGGGTTGCGATCACCGAGTGCTCCAGCTTGCGCACGCGATCTTCACTGGCAGATTTCGCAGCGCCAATCGTCTTGCCGCCGAGCGCGTAGGCCAGCTTTGCCATCATTGCGCGCGCGCCAGACTCTAGACCCACGGATTCGATATCCGGCACATTGCGTCTGTTGGGCGTCTCCGTGCGACGCGCAGTGCGCTGCTCCGTCTCCAGCCCACCGGCGCCGTTTTCCCCGGCTGCAGCACCCGAACCGGCAGCCGCGCCTTGTTGCGCCGCCGCCCCCGCACCGCGACCACCACCGATCCCGATGCTGATACCCAGGCCTGGCCCCGCAAATTGACGCAACGCCACGTCAGACACCGCATCGCGCGTGTCTTCCTGCGCGCGCCCGAAGGTCTCAATCGCCTGTGTAAGCCGTTCTTGATTTGAAGCCATCTCGCCGCGCATCGCCGAAAAATGCAGCGCCAATTGCCGCTGCGATTGCGACAGCTCCTTGATGCTTGCTGCAATCTCGCGTCGCCCATCAGACTGCGTTGATTGCCGCATCGCTCCGGCCAACGCCACGAGGCTTGCATTGATTGCTGAAAGCATCTCGTTGGAGCGTTGGTTTTGTTGCTCGCTGCGGTAAAGCGCGCCCAGAAGCTGATTCAGCTGGCCGCTCGACAGCGCCATTTCACCATGCGAAACCACCGGCGCCGCTAGCGCTGACTGCTGCACAGATCCCGGCTTGGCGGCGTGCGTGTCCGCGTGAACCAGTTCCAACTGCGCCAGATTCATCAAGCAGGCTTCAAACTCGTTACGCACGGCCTTCATCGCCGCCTGCATGAAGCGATCGATCAACCCCACGCACATCGAGAACAAT
>JBIKVO010000254.1:0-4921 GCA_044356795.1 Caulobacterales bacterium | reverse complement strand
CGTGGTGAATTTTATGAATATGCGGCCGAGAGACCCAAAGAAAGACGGTACCGGAAAAAGGGCGAAACCCAAACAAAGATCGCGCCAGCAGCCGCTTCAACGAAAAAAGCGCGCCACAGTCCACAATCCAGGACCAAGCGGCGCGCTTTTCTGTTCACCACAACCTTTAAGCGACTGAGCGCTCTTGGCGGAGCTTATGGGCTGGACGGATCATCCTCACCCGCAGCAACCGCACCAGCGACCAGCAATGCTGGAACCAACAATAGCGGGGTTGCGCCCACACCGCCGGCAGCCGCACCGATTTCCACGCCGCCAACAGTCGCCTGGCTGGACAGCGTCACAGGCAGGACCGCGCAATTGCTTTGAATATCAATCGATTGCGCACCAACCAGCGTCAGCGGCGGGCAGCTGACAAACGTCAGCGACACGCCGCCATTGCTGCGCGTGAAGACCTTGTCGCCCGGGAACAAACGATCACCGGCCTGCAAGGTATAGGTGACATTGCCGCGGACCACCAGAACCGAACCCGGAGGGCCGGTCAATTGGCTCACATCGCCGACAGGACCAGGCGCGGTCTGCGCCATGGCGGCAGACGCCAGCGCCGCCGTGGACACCGCAAAGGCGGCCAAGCCGCCAAAACCAAAACGTTTCATGCTACAGTCCCCTGATAACTGGTGTGATAACCGATGTGACGCTCAGACCATCATCTTTATTAAAGCCCCCTTACCCGTTTGCCCCGCATATTTCAAGCTAAACCTTAGGCCCCAAGCCAAACCGGCCGCTGTGCGCCACGGTGACTGCGGTTTACCGCAGTCTTTGACGGTCTGTGGAATTGTCACGCCACTGCCAAGGCGATTTTGAGGTCACGCCCTGAGGCAGGGCGACCGCCCGACCTCACATGGCTCAATACTGACAATATTCAAGCGCTTATGGCAGCGATGTTCCGCCTGCCCTGCGCAGCCCGCCCTCCGCATCGGGGCAGGCGCGCTGCAAAATATCGGGCCTGCGCCCAAAGTTTCGACGCCGACCGCTGGCGGCCAGGGCGGCAAACATTGCCGCGCCGTTCATTCGCAGCTAAGATTAAGGTTGAACAGCCAATACCGGGCGGCCCGCAACTTAAGCGAAAGCTGTGTCGGCCGCAAAAAAGCCGCCGATCAGCCCTACGCGGTCACTGGGCAGGTCACTGGGCAAAGGTAACATGGCAAGAGCGCCGTGGCATTGGTACAGCAGCAGCGGTTCCGCGGCAGTTGTACCGTGGCAGTTGTACCGTGGCAGTGGAACCGCGGAACAAGGTATTGGGATGGCGGAAGCCGGGACGGACGATTTGGCGTGAATATTGCGATGCGTTTCGTTTGTGGGGCGCGTTTTTGTGGGGCGATGGGCGTGATGATGATTAAGTCTGTATTAACTTGGCCTCTATCAACGGCGCTGAAGGCAACGGCGCTGAAGGCGGTTTTTGCGGCCCCAGTGCTTGTCGGGCTTGTCGCGCTTGTCGCGCTGGGCGCTTGCGCTTCGCAGGGGCGTGTCGGCGCCAATGCACCGCCGGCCGATCGCACCTTCTCGCTCCCCGACACGACATCGTCTGTTCAGGGCGCCGACTTCAGGATCGCGCCGCTGGATGTCATCGATATTCGCGTGTTCGGCGTCGAGCGGGTGAGCGGGTCGTTCCAGATTGACCCTGATGGCAATGTTGAGTTGCCGCTGCTCGGCGCACTCGACGCCAAAGGCTATACCAGTTTCGAATTTGCCCGCCTGCTGGAGCGTAAATACGGCGAAAGTTATCTGCAAAATCCGCAGGTTTCGGTCCGGATTACCACCAGCTTTGGCCAACAAGTGACGGTCGACGGTGCGGTGGAAAAGCCGGGCGTGTTCCCGATCCGCGGCGCCACCACCCTGATGCAGGTGCTGGCTGTGGCGGGCGGCGCCTCGGAAACCGCCGACCTGCGGCGGGTCGTGATTTTCCGCACAATCGAGGGCCAGCGCAAAGCCGCCGCCTTCGACATGACGCGCATCCGCGCCGGCGCTGAGCCGGATCCGTCAGTGTTTGGCAACGATATCATCGTGGTGGACGGCTCTGACGCCGCCGCCGGCTGGCGCGAGGTTATCCGCAGCCTACCGGTGCTGGGTTTGTTTTTGGGCGTATTCTAAGGCCGTTGTGATCGCCGGCTGGTATGCAGGGATAAGGCTAAGGAAGCTGGGACATGGATCAGTTCAATAATTCACAAAGACCGCCGCCCAGCCAGGGCGATGTCGTCCCCTTCCGCCGGCAATCCCTGCCGACCACGACGGTGGAAACCGCGCCGGAGCCGGAACAGGATCAGGACGGTTTCTCGCCGCGCGACTTCCTGGCCATGCTGATGCGGCGCATGTGGATCATCATCGGCGTTGCGGTGCTGGTCCTGGCCGCAGTGATGATCAACACCCTGCTGCAGCGCCCGATGTATGAGGCGACAGCGACAGTGGAAGTGAAGCGTCAAGAGACGCGGATCGTGGAGGGCGGGGAAGTGACGCCGACCGTGATCGCCGATTCAGACCATATGGCCACGCAATTGGCGCTGCTGCGCAGCCGGTCGCTGGCGGAAAAGGTGGCAGAGAGCTTAGATCTCGTGTCCGATCCGCGCTATGCCACGCCCAGCGCAAGCCCCGCTGAGCGCCTTGATCAAGCCACCGATGTCATCGTGCGCGGCATGCAAGTCAGCGTCGTGCAGCGCAGCCGCGTGATCTCGGTGCAGTTTCGCAGCCCCTATCCTGATGAAGCAGCCCGCATCGCCACCGCGATCGCGGAAACCTATATCCGCAGCGAAATTGAACGCCGCTTCAACGCCACCGCTTATGCCCGCACCTTCCTGGAAGAGCGCCTGCAAACCACCAAAACAGCGTTGGAAGAGGCCGAGCGCAACCTGGTTGCCTATTCGCGGGAAAAATCGATCATCGATTTGAGCGGCACCGGCGGTTCGGCAACCGGGTCGTCGCTTGACGCCAGCGCGCTGGTGGCGCTGAACACCGCCCTGACCGATGCACAGCGTGAGCGCATCACCGCGGAACAGAAGTTCGCCCAGGCGCGGGATAATCCCACCACCCGCAGCACCTTGAGCAATGACGCAATCGAGACGCTGAACGAAAACCGCGCCCGCCTCGCCACCGAATATCAAGAGAAGCTGCGCACCTTCAAACCCGACTTCCCCGAGATGCGTGATCTGATGGCGCGCATCGACGCGATTGAACAGGAAATCAAGCGCGAACAAGACAAGATCGTCGCCGGGATGGAAGCGGAAAGCCGCTCGGCCCAAGCCCGCGAAAAAGCGCTGACCGACCGGGTCAATCAACTCAAAGGCGAGGTGCAGGACAATCAAAGCCGCGCGATCGACTACAATATTCTCGGCCGTGAAGTGGACACCCTGCGCAGCCAATACAATGCCCTGCTGCAACGCTTCAAAGAGGTGAGCATCGTCAGCGGCATCAGCGAAAGCCAGGTGGCGCTGGTGGATAAAGCGGAGCCGCCAGACGAGCCCTATTCGCCGAACTTGCGCAACGCGATCTTGATAGGGATTTTCCTGGCCCTGGGTCTGGGCATCGGCCTCGCGATGCTGATCGATTATGTCGACGACACCATCAAGGCCCCCGAAGACGTCAAGCTCAAACTCGGCCTGCCCACCATCGGGGTGGTGCCGAAAGTGGGCTCCGGCGAGGAAATCCTGGAAAGCCTGCTCGATCCGCGATCGAGCGCCTCAGAAGCGTTCGGTTCGGCCCGGGCGGCGCTGCAATTCACCACACCGGTGGGGCCGCCGCGGTCATTGCTTATTACCGGCAATCGCCCATCCGAAGGCAAGACCAGCTCCGTCACCGGCCTTGCCATGGCGTTCGCCGGCGTCGGCCGCCGGGTGTTGGTGATTGACGCCGACATGCGCCGGCCATCCTTCGCGGCGGACGCCAGTTCGTCGATCGGCCTGTCGGGCCTTTTGACGCAAAACCGGTCGATCCTCGGCGAGATCGTGCAAGGCAAAACCGCTGGCGTGCATTTGTTGCCGGCTGGGGTGACGCCGCCCAATCCGTCGGAATTGTTATCCAGCCCACGGATCGGGCAGATCATCGCCGAAGCGGTCGACAACTTCGACATCGTTCTGGTGGATGCGCCGCCGGTGTTGGATTTCGCCGATGCGCCGCTTTTGTCGTCGGTCTGCGACGGGACTTTGATGGTGGTGCAGGCCGGCGCCATCCGCCGCCCGGCGGCGCGGCGCACCATGGAGCGGCTGCTGGCCTCCAACGCCAATATCCTCGGCGTTCTGCTCACCAAATTCGATATCAAGCGCACCGGCTACAGCTATGGCTACAGCTATGGCTATGGCTATCGCGGGTATCGCTCTGACGCCGCCGATACCGCTTCCCGCGAGGCCTTGGCAAAACGGCGCGTGCGGCTGTTCTCTCCGGAGACGCAAGGCGCCAACGCTGATCCGCGCCCATGATCGTTTCCGGGGTGCGACTCGGTGTGGGGATCGCCATCCTGGCTTTGGCCGCGACGGCGATCCTGTCATCCTGGGCGCAACTCTACGCCCAAGGCAATGCCGCCGCCCCACCCATCGCCCTGCAAACCGCCAAGGCGCTGGAGCAGCGCGCCGACACACGCTGCCTGCAGATCCAGGTTTGCTCCCCAGAAGACGCCGCGGGCCTTGCACGGCAATTCTTGACAGCCGCACCCGCCTCGCCCTTGCCATTCTCCTATGTGGCGATCGCCAAGGCGCAGGCCGGCGATCTTGCCGGCGCTGAAGCCGCCGCGCGACAAGCGCTGCAGCGCACGCCGCGGGCGCCAATCGCGCACGCCGTCCTCGCCGACCTTGAAGGCCAGCGCGGCAATCTCGCGGCCCGACTTTTCCATAGTGATCGCTTGTTGGAATTGGCGTCGCCCAACCAGCAGGCCCTGCTG
>JBIKVO010000252.1:0-4977 GCA_044356795.1 Caulobacterales bacterium | reverse complement strand
TCGATTCAGATCGGCAGCCAGGCGGCGCTGATGGCGGTGTCGGAGGGTACGCGCAACATGGACCCGCGCACCCGTCAGGCGGGGATGGCGGCGCTGGGTCTGGGCATTCAGTTTGGCATCTTGCTGCCTTATTCGCGGCGCGATGAAACCGAAGCGGACCGTATTGGCCTCGATTACATGCAGTCGGCCGGGTATCAGCCACGCCAGGCGCTGACCTTCTGGCAGCGGATGGCGGCGGGCGGGGGGCCGCGGCCGCCGGAATTCCTCTCCACCCATCCAGATCCGGCCAACCGCATCCGCGATATCGAAGCCTATATCAATGCACGCGGCTGGTAGGGCGTTGACGCGCCCGTGATGCGCGCGGCCCTGGCGGCGCGCGATGTGACACACCACGTGTCCGGCCGCAAACGATGCGTGGAGCGGTGATGACGGCGATTTGGTCCAGGCGGTCCCTGGTGGGCCTGTTGGCGGCAGGCGGCGCGGTTGGCTTCGTGTCGGGCTGCTCGCAAAACCCGGCCACGGGCCGCCAACAACTGATGCTGGTCAGCGACGCCCAGCTTGAGGCGATGTCGCAAAAGGCGTGGGCTGACCTGAAGGCACAAACCCCGCTATGGCGCGACGCCGGCGCCCAGCGCCGCCTGGAAACGATAGGCGCGCGCGTCGCGGATGCATCGGGGCAGACCCATCTCAATTGGGAGTTCATCGCCTTCGACAATCCCCAGATCAACGCTTTCGTTTTGCCGGGCGGTCGGGTCGGCTTTTTCCGCGGCCTGATGGAGACCGCAGGCGATGATGCCGAGATCGCTGCTGTGATGGGGCATGAGGCTGGCCACGTCGTCGCCCGCCACGCGGCAGAGCGCATGTCGCAACATCTGATGGTCAATGCCGGTGTGACGCTGGCGACGTTCCTGCTGTCTGGAGAGCTTGGCCAGTGGGCCGATGAAGCCGCTGCCGCGCTCGGCATGGGGGTGATGGTGGGCGTGCTGATGCCTTATTCGCGCGATCACGAATTGGAGGCGGACCGGCTGGGCGTCGATCTGATGGCGCTGGCGGCCTATGAGCCGACCGCGGCGGTGCGCTTCTGGTCGAAAATGATGGCGGCGAGCGCCGGCCGCGAACGGCCGCTGGAATTGCTGTCCACCCATCCGTCCGACGGCACGCGGATGGAAGCGCTGCAAAAACATATCGCCGGGATGATAGGTCGGCCGGCCTAAGACGTGTCCGCCTTGCCGCGGCCATTGGCTTCAAAGATCGCCAGCAGCGACATCGCCAGGAACAGCGGGCCGATGAAGGTGATCATCCGATAGACCAGCAGGGCCGCCAGCAGCGCGCCTTGCGAGGTGTCCCCCGGCGCGAGATGCAGAATGAAGGCGTCAAACACGCCGATGCCGGCCGGCGCGCCCGTGGCCATCGCCAGAAAGTGGCCGGCGGCAAAGACGGTGGCGAACGCCAGGAAGCCGCCGCGGGTTTCCTGCGGCAGCAGGATATAGATGATCGCCGCGCCCACCAGCCAGTCGCACGCCGCCACCGACAGCCGCGCCGCAACCCCGCCCGCATGCGGAATGTGCAGATCATGGCCCAACACCTTCAGCGTGCGTGCATTGCCGCCCGCGACGAACAGCCCAATCCCCATCGCCGCCAGGATGCCAAAGCCGACCATGCGGATCAGGTCGGTCGGCACGCCCAATTCCTCGGCGATAAAGCTTGGATCCACGATCAGCCCGGTCGCTGCTACCAGCGCCCCGCCCGACAGCGCAATCAGCAGCACAGAGGCCGCCGTGATCGCCGCCTGGCCCGCGGTAAAGCCCCAGCGCTGAAACAGCCGCGCCCGCACCGCGGCGCCCGACACGGCCCCGGCCCCTAAGCCCAGTGCAATGGCGTTGGCGACAAAGGCCGAAAAGATCAGCTTGCGCGGCCCCATCGTCACATGCGCATCGCGGTGGGCGAACGCCTCCATCGCCACGAACAGCGCATAATTCGCAACGACGAGACCCAACGCCAGCACCAAGGTCCAGGGTGGGATGCTGGTCAGCGCCCTCCATAGTCCGTCAAGGCCCACCTCCGCGAAGGTGTGGCCAATGACAACAATGCACAGCACGAAAATGACGGCGTAAACGCAAAGGACCGCCCAGCGCAGCCAGGGCTTGCCCTTCAAGGCGCCCGTACCAGAACCGCCGCCGCCGACCGCCATGCCGGATTTTCTTTCCTGCTCGCCAGGATTTGGCGCGATGCAGCAGGACCACGCCCGCACTGATCGTGCAAGCCGGCAATACCGCGAAGGCGTTTTGACCCGGCGGCATTGATGCGCTTAATCTGTGCGAATGGGAGGCGCCGATGGCCTGGGTGAGGCGGTGGTGTTTGGCGGTGTTGCTGCTCTTGGCGGCAACAGCGAGTGCGCAGACGCCAGTGCCGCGGATCGCGCTGGTGATCGGCAACGCGGACTACATCGTGCCCGCCTGGAAGCTTGTCAATCCGGTGCGCGACGCTGAGCTGATGGCCGCGCGGCTGGAGGGGCTTGGGTTTCAGGTCGATCTCGTGCGCAACGCCACCCGCGCCCAGATGGAAGCCGCGTTTGAGCGGTTTGAGCGCCGCCTGATCCCGGCCGGCCCTGACGCGATTAGCGTGGTCTATTATGCCGGCCACGGCGCTGAGGATGACGGGATCAATTATCTGGTTCCGGTGGACGCCGATGTGCGCACCAAGGAGCAACTGAAGTTTCGCGCGCCGCCGGCGCAGTGGCTGCTGGATACGATGGCGGAGGCGCGCAACCGGGTGAACCTGCTGTTTCTGGACGCCTGCCGCGACATGCCGCTGCCGGGTAGTGCGCGCACGCTGACACGCGGCGGCTTGGCGCCATTGCCGGAGGTGGCGAATGTGCTGATCGCCTATTCGGCCGCGCCCGGCCGGCCCGCGCCGGACGGGTCCGGGCGCAACAGCCTGTTCACAGCGGAATTGGCGGCGGCTTTGGCGGCCCAAGCGAACGAGCCGATCTCGCTGCTGATGGAGGATGTGCAGGCGCGCGTGCGCGAAAAAAGCGGCGGCGCGCAGGAGCCGAGCTTTACCAACCGCCTGGGTGTGCCAAGGTGGAGTTTTGTGGCGACGAGGCCGGA
Organism: Caulobacterales bacterium; assembly: GCA_044356795.1. Lineage (GTDB taxonomy): Bacteria > Pseudomonadota > Alphaproteobacteria > Caulobacterales > Aquidulcibacteraceae > JBIKVO01. Next base: position 1,867 of record JBIKVO010000252.1, on the reverse strand, counting down.
AGTGGCGCAGTCCGGAGCGCCGCCGCCCCCGCCGGTGTCATTGGTGCAGAAAGGCCGCGAGGAGGACGTCGCGACCCCGTCCTTGACCCCCGCCCAGCGCGCGCTGCGCGCCGCGCAGGCCGGCGAAGCTGGCGCCAATCGCCGCTTCCGCGATTGCCCGGATTGCCCTGAGATGGTCGCCCTTGCTGGCGGAGAGGTCTTGCTCGGCAGCCCCGCAGGTGAGCAGGGCCGGGGCAGCGACGAAGGCCCGCAAATGCGCGTGACGCTGCGGGCGTTCGCGGCGGGTCGATTTGAGGTGACGCGCGCACAATATGCCGCCTTCACGCGGGAAACCGGAAGGGCCATCGGCGGCAATTGCCACACCGTCAACAGCGCCGGCGGTTGGGAACAGCAGCAGGGCGCAACCTGGCAGGCGCCAGGCTTTGATCAAACCGGCGATCATCCCGTCGTCTGCGTCAGCTGGGAAGATGCGCAGGCCTATGTGGATTGGCTGAACGGCAAGGTCGCCGGCCGGCCCTATCGGCTCTTGTCTGAAAGCGAATGGGAATATGCGGCCCGGGCCGGCACGACGAGCCGGTTCTGGTGGGGCGATGGCGAGGGCGATGGGTGCGCCTATGCCAATGGCGCGGACCAGGCGGCGCGGTCGCGCTTTTCAACCTGGACGTGGACCGTCTCCTGCAATGATGGGCATGTCTTTACAGCGCCGGTTGGGTTTTCAGGGCGGGAAAACCGCTTCGGCCTTGCTGATATGGCGGGCAATGTTTTGGAATGGGTGCAGGATTGCTACAATAATAATTATGACCTCACGCCGACCAATGGCGCCGCAAATACAACCGGAGGTTGCGCGTACCGTGTGATCCGCGGTGGTGCCTGGGTCAACTATCCTCAGTACCTTCGCTCCGCGTTCCGGCTCGGGTACACTCCATCGCTCCGGAACAACGCCATAGGCTTCCGTCTTTCCCGGGGTGCGCCAGGTAACTGACGCGGAGTAAATGGTGAAAGTCCATAACGATGAAGGAATAGCGAACCATATCGGCCCCGAGTCATGCGGGCGTCGCCGTGAGGCGTCGGTCGAAGCGTTGACAGGGGAGCGCACAGGCCAGCCATTGAGCCACGAAAGAGACGAAGATCTGGGCGCCGACGCTGTTTCTGGAGCGGAAGGCGACACGGAAGGGCGCGTATTCGCGAGCGCCTGCCCGGCCCGGCGGGGTCGCAGAACCTGGCATGTGCGTACGCTCCACGATCGGGAACTGGGAGATCTCAGGGGTGGCCCGAGCCGATCGCAGAACGCGATGGCGAAGGTCCGCATCGGGAAGGCGAGGAGCCGAAGCCGATGATGGACGGCCCTGAGAAGTCTGATTCCGTCATAGTAGCTGTGAAGCTGCCGAACAAATCCGGGCGACCGGGTGCGGAGGCGGTGGAGCCAAGGACGGGAACCAAGAGGAACGCGAAGCAGCAAAGCACGCACCGGACCCAGGGCCGGGTACGCGTGTCACAAGCGCTGATCCGCGTACGGCAAGCAGCAAAAGTGCAGAAGAAGGAAAGGTTCACGGCGCTCTTCCACCACCTCAACACAGACCTGCTCCGGGAGGCGTTCTTCGCGCTCAAACGCGACGCCGCCCCTGGCGCGGATGGACTGCGTTGGGAGGACTATGAAGCAGACCTCGAGTCCCGGCTCGCTGATCTGCACGATCGGGTCCAGAAGGGCGGCTATCGCGCTCAACCGTCGCGGCGTCGGTACATCGCCAAAGCAGATGGCCGACAACGCCCGCTCGCCGTTGCGGCGCTGGAGGACAAGATCGTCCAGAAGGCTACGGCCGCGGTGCTGAACGCAGTCTATGAGGAAGAATTCCTCGGCTTCAGCTAC
>JBIKVO010000250.1:0-4988 GCA_044356795.1 Caulobacterales bacterium | reverse complement strand
CGCTCCACTCCGGTCATTGGGTTAGCACCCGCAGCAAAGACGTGAATTCGCCGAACTCGGTCATCCGAAAAGTAGCTATCGCAGCGAGGCGACTACTCTTCCCAGGAAAAACACAGGCCAGATAAGTAGAGCCAAGTTGGGCAAGAACCAGAGGAGATTAAACTCGCCGAGAAGCGTCCAATATCCAACAGCCATCCCGCCGGCGACCATCGTCAGCACCAATGAAATAAGTGCCAGCGGTTTCCAAAGTGGACTTCCGCGACGGGCGCACCGAATGCGCGGTGAGGCCGGTCAGCGAGAACGCCAAGTCCAAAGGAAGAAACGACCAGTTCCACGCCACAACGCGCGGATCGTCGGCATCCGCGTAAAGCCAATCCGCCGGAATCGGCAACACCCCTGCGAGATGAAGGGCAGACACCAGCCAGTACGCCAAGAAGACGATATCGGTGATTGAAAGAGATAGTCGAAGGCTGTTGCTCATGCTGGCAGGATTTACCGCAAAGTCTGCCCCGCTCCAATCGCGCCGTCGATCAACTGCGCTGCAATATGGCTCGATCTCGCCGAAATGCGACATTGATCTAGCCTTCCCGGGAGCGGTAGCCGCCGCCGACCTCCCGCCTGCTCGCCTGAACGTTGCCGCCGGCGCCTAGCGCGGCTCACGACGTCCGTCTTGAGCGCGCACCATAGAACGGATCTGCTCGTAAGTGAGAGTGAAACAACCTCCGTGCGGCTTTAGTACCGATCGCGGCGCGCTTGCGGGTGGTCAAAACTCGGATTGCCGAACACGATGAACGCGGCCCACAGCGCGGGATCGGCGCGGTCGGTGGCCTCCGCCCCGCGCATCGCATCCTGCATCGCGAACTCCGGCCGGGGGTCACGCTTGAGCGCCGTCATGAAACGCCGCATGAGCCGACTGGTAGCTGCGTCGTCAACGTTCCAGAGGCTGCCGACCACCTGGCCCGCGCCAGAATAATACCATGAGCGGACGAGCCCATAGCCGCCGCCCTCGAACACGCGCCCATTCGCGGTCTGGCATGCGCTCAATACCACCAGCGGATGCGCGAACAGAACCATTCGCTTCACGTCATCGCCGAGCAGACGTCCGCCGGACAACGCCAGATAGCTGTTGGTGAAGGGATGCTCCGGATCGGTCATGCCGTGCGTCGCGAAATACAACAAGCGAACCGGCGTGCCGCCCCCCCCCATGCCCAGCCGACGATAGAAGTTTCGCTCGGTCGCTTCGCCGCCTGTAAGCGCCGCGGCGCCTAACTCGCGAGCAACAAACTCCGCCTCTTCCTGAGCGGCGGGCAGATCCGCCCAGAGATATTCCGGATCGTCGCGCAAATCCGGATTGCCGACCACCACGACGCGCTGCGGGTTTTGGGGCCATTCGAATGCGAAGATCGTGTCTCTGGAGTGCTCGAGCAGCGTCGACACTTGCGGCAAAACAACGATCGCCGCAACATCACCGAGAACAGCCTGACTTGAAATTGGCAAAGCCGCGAACGGCACCGTGCCGAAGTCGATTGCCGGAAGGATTAACAAGCGTTGCAGACGGCGCGATTGGATGCCGGCAGCGATCGACGGCGGCAGAAACTGCGCACTGGCCGAGCGTAGCGCCGGCGTAACACTTGCGCGGAAACGGTGTGCCTCTTCCTCGGTGATCGGCGCCGGGGCGGGGCCGTTGCGCGGTTGCGCCATGCGTGCTGCGCGGCGCGAAATACCCATCGCTGTAGCAATTGTAGCGGCCGGCGATTGCGCACCAAGCGGCACCTTCTCCGCTGCGACGAGCCCTTGTCCGTCGAACAGCCACACGCACGCATGCGCGAACCGCGTGTTAACGTCGCGGGAAAAGTCGTAAATGAGCGCACCGGTGGCGACATCGGGGCCGCGCGGATCGTTAGACAGAAGCTGGAGCCGTTCTGTCACACGTCGTGTCAGTTCTTCGGGCGTGAGCGCTTCCAACCGTTGCGCCAGTTCCGACACCTCGTGGTATCCAATCCGCCCAAGACGCGGATCGATCGAGTGCGCTTGGCCTCCGAACTTCGCATTGAAACCAAACTCGTAACCGGCGTGGCGGATGAGTGTTGCTTTGATCGCGACCGGATCGATCGCGCAATCCTGCTCTAACTCGACCACCGGCGCCGCGGGCTCGCCTGGCGTTGCTGTCGTCGCTTCAGCGACGGCCGTTGTCGTTCGGGATGTTCCGCTCGTGGACGATGGCGGCGTGCACGCGGCGAGCGCGAGCGCGAGTAGGGCTAGACCAGTTTTCATAAGTGCTAGCCTAGGCGACTTCGCGTCTCAGTCGCAACCGTCACGTGCGCTGTTGGATACGTTGATGCGGAGGTCGCCGCGCGACGTCTGATGTTGGCTTCGTCACTGAGCGCGGTCAGGCTACCATTCTATGCCGCGTCAAGATAAGGTACCTATGGTCCCATTCTCCGAACCGAGCGCAGCGGGAGCGTAGGGAGCGCTAGGCGCTTCCTTTTCGATTGTCCCCCGTCAGCACCCGTGAGACAATCCTAGTCGTTTCGCGATTTCGTCCGTTGGGGAAGGCTGACAGATACTCCGCGATCGGCGCGGCAAATCCTTCCTCATTGCTCATGTTGAGTGCCCGCGACGACGCCATGTCGTCCGCAGAGCGCGCAGGCTGATCGGCCGCCGTCGGTGCGGGCGGTGTCGTAGCAGCACTTTGCGTTGTTGGCGCCGCTGATGGCTGTTGCGCTGGCGCCGGTTGCGTTTGCGGCTGCTGAGCCTTCGTACCGTCTTGCGGCACCGACTCCACCGTCGCTGTTTGCACCTCAGCTGTTTCGGAGTCTTGCGTCGGCAGCCAGCGCGATATGCCAAACCCAACCGCCACAAGCGCAAGCGCAGCGGCGATCGCGCCGCCGATCAGCAGCGGTGCTCGGTTGGTGCGCTCGCGCGAAGGCGCGGGCGCAGGGCCCGCGCTCTTACCGCCGATTTTACTGAGGTCGATGATGCCAGTGTTGACGCTGGAGCGAATGGCTGTCGCCAAGCGGTCGACATCATCATGAAAATCCGGATCGCGGCGAATAATTGCCGCGTTGCGGCGCAGAAGCGCCTTCAAACTATCGGGCACTTCCTCGCCGCGCGGCATGCGTGCGCCGTTGACCAGCACAGGCACCACAAGCACGCCCGGCGTCGCTAAAGCAGTCTCGATCTCGATGCGTACCCAGTCATGATCGTCATCGAGACGGCGCTTGCCGGTATCGTCCTTCGCCTCAAGCCAATGCGGTCCGATTAGGACAAGCGCCACGCGGCAGCGCGGCAGAACCGTTTTGATGTAATCGCCAAAATCGACGCCAGGACCGATGTTATCGACGTCTTTGAAAACGCGCTGCTTGCTGAAGCGCTGCGCCATCGCGTCATAGATGCTGCCTGCAACATCAGCGGTGTCGTCGCGCCGATAGCCAACAAAGATTGCCTCCCCCGCCATGCCTCGCCCCCGCTAGGCTTCCCCATAAAAACCGGCGCGGCGGCCCGATGGGGGATCGGGCTTTCGGGAGCTACCCTAGCCACGCCAAGCGGAACCTTAGCCAGCCAGAGCACGCACACGCAAGGGACCGGCCAGTGGCACGGCATGAACCGGTGGGATTCAAGTCGCTGGCACGAGCAGGCCATCGGGCAGGAATGGGCCAACTCTACACGGCCTTCACGTTTACACGAACGGAAGCTTTGTAGCGACCCCGCCAGTCGGGCCAAGCACCGATCGGGCGCCAGTTCGCCGATTCCAGTCACCTGTTCACCTAGTTGTCGAGGACCTCGTGAACGTGATGCATACTGCTATCGCGGGTGTGCCCGCCCGGTGCACATTGTCCAATAGAGGCTCCCACAACCCGCCTTGAAAGACCGAAAGCCTTCTAAGGGCAGATGAGCGACTTCACACGATGCCGCTCGGAGCGGCCCCTCATCGCGGCGCACTCCAAACCTCCAGATGATTTTGACGCTCCACCCGCCGCGTCGTGCGCAGATGCAGAAGCGACAAGAGATCTGTCTCGGACATGAGCGCCTCCATTTTGGCCTGCGCTTCCGGTGACGCGGCGTCGAAGACGTCCTGCACCTTCTGGAGCAAATACAGTCGATACGGCATCACAGCGACACGAGCACTATGACCTCGCCAGAGGAAATCCACCTCGCCGATGCTCCGGTCCTGGATGCGATCGAGACCGCTCGACCCCGCCTTGAGGTCTGGACGCTGAGCGAGCCATTCGTTCGCGAAAGCAACGTACGCCGCCACTTCCGGCACATAGTCTTCGGCAATAAAGCGCAGCAGCGCCTTCAGCGTCGATGGAACCCCATCGCCTTCAAAAAGCGTTTCGGGGAATTCGCCATACTCGCCTGCATCCTGACCCGTAGCGTTCATCCGCTCGACCCATCGCCATACACGAAAGGCAGTGGTCTTCATCATCTGTGATGGATACGGATCGCGCGCGAGATGCGCATAGAGCGGCGCCACAAGCCCATAGTCCCCGATCGTCGGACAACCGCCAAGCAGGTAAGGCGATGCCGCAAGATGTTCGTCGAAGAGACGCAGGAATGTGGCGTAAGAAGCTTCCACCGAGGGTATCGTCTCTGAGGAAACCCCGAAGATCGCCATTGCTTTGCGCATGCGCCGGCTCGCCATGTCAAACACCATGGCTCTTTGCTCGGCGGAGGCCCCGGTGGGCGCCAGCGCCGCGGGAAAATCCGCGGCGAGGAATTCGCGGTTCGTGTCGTCGAAGTTCCAGCGGAAATGCATCGCCGGGCGCAGGAGCCCCTCCCCGCCGAACAGCTCGAAAATCTGGCCAATCAGCGCATGCAAGGGCGAAGTCGGAAACGCCGGGTGGCGCATGGGCCCGCGCGACTCAAAGTACGTGATGATATCGGAGCCATCCTGCACGATCTGTCCATTATCGCCCTCAAGGACTGGAATGATCCAGCGGCCGATCTTCGGAACGATCTCAGCGCGAAAGCGGGCCTCGCCCGCC
>JBIKVO010000382.1:0-3362 GCA_044356795.1 Caulobacterales bacterium | reverse complement strand
GTCATCGAGATCGAGCGCTTCGCTGCGCGAAAGACCATCCCGGGCATAGGCGCGGCGCAAGTCGACAATGCGTTGCAGATCGCGAGACAGAAACCGCGCTTCACGGCGCGTCAGTTGTCCGCGGTCCAAGCCTGCCCTGATGCGGCGGTCAATCCAGTCCAAGCGTTGCGACACATCCCAACGGCGGTCGTACGACGCGCCCCAGCCGCGATCACGCTCGCGATCGTGGCCGCGGGTGTGCCCGCGCCAATCGCTGGCGGATTGCTCAAAGCGTGGTTCGCCGCGCCAGCCGCCGCGATCGCCGGGGTCTGCGGCGGCTGAGCCCGCCGCCGAGACAAGGCCCAAAAACGCGGCAGCAGCAATGATCGCAGGTTTCATCCTGATCTCCTCTTCGCCGGTGCATCCGGCATTGAAGACAAAAACGGCGCCGGGCCTGAACGGGTCTTGAGGCGCTTGTTTGCGCCGGTTCATTCATCTTGCTACATCGTCGCCCATGTCTGACCTGATCACGCACCTGACCGCCCTTTCGGGTGACGCATTCGCCGCCGAAGGCCTCGATCCGAAATTCGGCGCCGTGCGCCGTTCTGACCGGCCCGATCTGGCGCCGTTCCAGTGCAATGGCGCGATGGCGGCGGCAAAGGCGGCCGGCAAACCGCCGCGCGCGATCGCGGAGGCGGTGGCGGCGCGTTTGGCAAATCTCAATCCCGAGATTGCGGGGCCTGGCTTTATCAATTTGCGCCCCGATGATGCGCTGTTGACCGCGCGGGCAAACGCCATGGCGCACGATCCGCGCATGGGTGCGCCGACTGTGGCGGCGCCGTTGTCGATCGTTTTGGATTATGGCGGCCCCAATGTCGCAAAGCCGATGCATGTCGGGCATTTGCGCACGGCAATCATCGGCGAGAGCTTGAAACGCCTGCGTCGTTTTCTTGGCGATCGTGTCATCGGCGATGCGCACTTCGGTGATTGGGGCTTCCAGATGGGGCTGCTGATTGTGGCGTTGGAGGACCAGCTTGGGGATTTGTCCGAACCCGGATTATCTGCCGCGCTCGAAGCAATGACGCTGGAGGATTTGGAAACGGCGTATCCGCGCGCCGCCGCGAAAGCCAAAGAAGACGCCGCGTTCCGCGATCGCGCGCGCAAAGCCACAGCCCTTCTGCAAAGCGGCGACCCTACGCATCGGCGGGTCTGGGCGCGCATGCGCGAGGTTTCGATGGCGTCGCTCAAACGCGATTATGCAGCGCTTGGCGTCACCTTCGATTTGTGGTTGGGCGAGGCGGATGCCGATCCCTACATTCCCGCGATGATTGCCGATCTCGACGCCAAGGGATTGCTTGTCGAGGATGATGGCGCGCGTGCGGTGTTTGTGCACGACAAGATTGTTCCGAAAAAAGATGGAACCGAAGGCCCCAACCTGCCGCCGCTGTTGATTGTGTCTTCAGAGGGTTCGGCGATGTATGGCACGACAGATCTCGCCACCATCGTTCAGCGCGTGAAGGATGGCCCGCCTGATCTGATCTTGTACATTGTGGATCAACGCCAGGCCGATCACTTCGAGCAGGTTTTTCGTGCCGCCGACAAGGCTGGCATTTTCGCGAAAGACAAAATGATCCATCTCGGTTTTGGCACCATGAACGGGACCGATGGCAAACCGTTCAAAACCCGCGCTGGTGGTGTTTTGAAGTTGGCGGATTTGATTGCCGAGGCGAAAGACAAAGCCCGCGTACGTTTGCGTGAAGCCGGGATTGGCGATGATTTTTCACCAGACGCGTTTGAAGATGTTGCGCACAAAGTGGCGATCGCCGCGATCAAGTTTGCCGATCTGCAGAATTTTCGCGGCACGAGTTATGTGTTCGATCTCGATCGCTTCATGAGCTTTGAAGGCAAAACCGGGCCCTATCTTTTGTATCAAGCGGTGCGGATCAAATCGATCCTGCGAAAAGCTGGTGAGGCGGGGGTTGCGTCCGGTCCGATCCACATCACGGAACCGGCGGAACGGACGCTGATCCTGGCGTTGGATGCGCTGGGGCCTGCCCTGATGGCCGCGCGCAGCGATAGCGCGCCGCATCTCTTGGCCGAGCATGTGTATGCGTTGGCGCAGGCGTTTTCGGGCTTTTACCAAACCTGTCCGATCCTGCCGGAAAAAGACGACGCGATCCGCGCCAGCCGCCTGACGCTCGCGGAGACAACCTTGCGGCAGTTGTTGCTGTGTTTGGATTTGCTGGGCATCGCTGCGCCGGAGCGGATGTGATGGCGCTTGACCGCCGTTTTTGGTTTCTTCTCGCCGCCGCCTGGGCGCTGTTTGCGGTCATGGCTGCTGGCGAGTTCGCGCTGAAGGCCGGCGGGCAGCCGTTTGGCATTCTGGATCATCAGGTCGCCGGGACTGCCCAGAGGGTGGCGGACATTCAGCACTCTTGGGCGCAGGCCGGTCGGTTAGGCCTGGCGCAGGTGCTGGTGGCGATCGACTTTGTGTTCATGGCTCTGGCTGCGGCGGCCTGCGCCTGGGGCGGGGCCGGGCTGCTTGGCCAGGGGGTTCGTGCGCTCGGGGGTGTGGCGATCGTGGGGGCGCTGTTGGCGCTCGGGGCGGATGTGGTGGAAACCGCGAACCAAGCGATGGCGGTTTTTTGGGGCGCCCCGTCTGACCAACAGGCGGCAATCGCTGCGGCCGCGGTCGAGCCGAAATTGACCGCCTATGTCGTCGCCAATGGCGCGCTTCTGGCGGGCCTTGTGCTGCGGCGGCTGAAAAACTGAGCATATCGGCCAAACAGGGCGGCGTCAGGCCATGGTGGGGTTTGACTTCGCGCCCGGCGCGCGCCAGTTAGCGCTGACATACAGACGAACCTCGCGGGAGAGAGCGGCGAATGAGCCGCCCCCGAAGGCGCAACCGCCCCGGAAACGCTCAGGGCAAGGGACCGCGAGGGGATGAACACGCTGGAAAGCGCGCCGGACTGATGCCCGGCGCCGCCGAAGGAGCAAGCGGGGCCCCGTTTTCGAAGGGGGCGGCCCGTGAAATCTCTCAGGCGCGAAGGACAGCGGGGGTACGCACGCAGCCGATCCGGCTGTGCGCGCCGCCAACCCGCATCGATCGAGGCGTGTCCCCATGGCTGAGGCCCCCCTGAAATTGCTGCCGCTGGACGGCCTGCATCGCGCGGCCGGCGCGAAGTGGGGCGGGTTTGCCGGATATGACATGCCGTTGCAGTATGACGGCGCCGGCGTCATCGTGGAGCACGCCTGGACGCGCAGCCATGCCGGCCTGTTTGACGTGTCGCATATGGGGCCCTGCTTTATCGGGCTGCCCAAGGGCCATGGCTTGACCGGCGATGATGCGCACGCAGCGATTGCGTCGCTGATTGAGCAATTGG
>JBIKVO010000474.1:0-2543 GCA_044356795.1 Caulobacterales bacterium | reverse complement strand
GGCATAGCCCGCCCCGCCGAGGCCATCGGAGATTAGCATCATGCGCATGGCTGTGGCTGCGCCCATCACCGCCCCCGCGAAGGCGCAGATCATCGGCCAAGCGAAAACATCGCCCATGCTGGCACTTGCTCGCGCGCGCCAATCGAACAGCGCAAACGGCCAGTAGATCGGGAGATCGCCGACCGTCACCAGCGGATCGCCAAGCGCACGCTGGTAGCTCAGCACATGCGCGGCCAATTGCGTGCCGAGCGCGCTGCCCAATGTGAAGATCGCCAAGCCAACGACCGAGGCGTTGATCAAACTTCGCGACATCAGGTCTACTCCGCATCAGCGCATTGTGTGCTGACACGGAGGAGCATCGCGCCAACGCCACCGTGCGTCGCCCGATTTCATCTTCTGGCGTCACCCTGACATGCGGTCTTCGCCGCGCAATCACTGATCGGTCGGCACAACATGGCAGGCGTCGCTTTTGCTTTCGCCACGCTGGCGCATGGACACAGCGCACACAAAGCCAAGGCACAACGACAAAAGAACGAAGGGCAAGATAACAAAGGGTGCAGCGTTCGTTTTGTCGTTGTGCGCCATGGCGATTTCGCAAGGTGCGCTTAAGAATTCCACATTGCCGACGAGGTGCGCACCGCACCGTGCGGTTTGGCGGGAGTTTCGTTGATGGCGCCGCGCAGTTTCAATCGCAGCTTGCGGAATGCCGAAGCGGACGATGACGACGCGCTGTCGATCAAGCTGCGTGGCGGCCAGTCGGCTAAAGCGTCTCGCGTCAGCGCGCGCTTAGACGCGCGCATGAAAGGCAGACTGGGCGGCGGCGCTGCAAAGCCAGGAACGCCGCGAGCGCAAGCGCCATCCCATGCCAGCGATCCGCGGCAGCGTGTCATCGTCAAAGTCCACTACTTCAAACATGGCGGGGGCGGCGCGGCGGCCTTGGCAGCACATGGTGCCTATATCGCGCGTGAGGGCGCGCGCCTGGAGGGTGAGCTTGAGCCGCATGCGGACTATCTAAGCCGCGACGGTGCGCGAGGCTTCTATGACGCTGCCCAAGAAGGCGTGGACGGGCGCGACCGCCTGGGGGAATGGGGACACGAAGACAGCCGGCATTTCCGCGTCATCCTCTCGCCTGAGAATGGGCAGGCTATTGCCGACCTGACCGGATACACCCGCGAAGTGATGGCGCGGGCGGAGGCCGAGCTGGGCAGACCATTGCAATGGGTAGCGGTCAACCACTGGGACACGGACAATCCGCACACTCACATAGTCCTCCGCGGGCGCGACGCCGAAGGCGCGCATTTGAGCCTGCCGGACACTTTCATCAAGCACAGCTTCCGCGCGATCGCCCGTGATGTGGCCAGCGAGCGCCTTGGACCGCGCACGCCTGATGACGAGCGCCGGGCGAAGGACCGCGAGGTGCGCGCACCCCGTTTGACCAGATTTGACAAGCTCATCGGCAAACAGCTGGACCCTGAGGGCAAGGTGCGCATGGCAGCGCTTGGGAAGGGCGCAAGCCACCCGGACCTTGCGGCGTCGATGAAGGCCCGAGTGGTAGAACTCTCTTGCATGGGGCTCGCGCTTGAGGTCAAGCGCGAGGTCTTTGCCTTCGCGCCGGATTGGCAGGCGCGGTTGCGCGCGCTCGAACTGCATGCCGACATCCGCCGCAGCCGGTTCGCCAAGGCCCGCTGCGACAAATGGCCAGCAAAGGCGATGGACGGCGATCGAGGGCAATCCAGGGAAACGCAAGGAAACGCCGGGAAACAGGAGGAAACTGATAAGGCCAGCTCCGCGTTCGACCGCGCGGCGAAGGCGCTCAGCGCCGAAGCCGGCAAACCCTATCGCGAGCTGGGGTCGAAGACGCAGCGCTGGACCGTGCGCGGCGAGTTGGATCTGCCGAGCGGCAAGCACTTCGCCCTGGAACGGCACGACCGCGTTACCCTCGCGCCGAAGCCGCCGGGACTCGATGTCGCTGCTGGTCAGAAGGTGATGGCCGGGATGAAGGATGGCGTCGCACACGTCATGCGCGCAGTTGGGATCGATCGGTAACCTTTGATCCCAAAATGGGACCATGGTAGGTCATCTCATGCGCGTAATCGCCCGACGTACTTTGCGCGACTTCGTTGAGACGCTGGCCGGCCGTAAAGATCAGCCGGCGGTGAAGGCTGCACTGGACGCCTGGTTCAGCGAAGTCAGCAATGCCAATAGGGCAAGCAGCGCAGAGGTAAAGCAGCTCTACGCCACCGCAAGCATCGTTAACGCCGAGCGGATCGTCTTCAACATCAAGGGCAACGATTTTCGGCTTGTCGTGCCGGTGGATTTCGAGAGGGGCATCGTGTGGATCAAATGGATTGGCACGCACGAGGACTACGACAAGATCGACGTGACGGAGGTTGAACATGGCGGATAATCTGAAGCCCATCCGCACCGAAGCAGACCACGCTGATGCGATGGCGGAAGTGGCCCGCCTTTGGGGTGCCAAAAGCGGGACTCCGGACGGTGACCGCCTGGACGTATTGGCGACTTTGATCGATGCCTTTGAGGCA
>JBIKVO010000014.1:0-17088 GCA_044356795.1 Caulobacterales bacterium | reverse complement strand
ATTTGGATTTTTTGTCGCTTTGTTTGCTGCGGTGCAAACGCGACAGCGCGATCTGGTTTTGCTGCGAACTTTGGGCGCGCGCAGCCCTTTGATCCTGTGCGTGACGGCGCTGGAAGCGATGCTGCTCGGCCTTCTTGGCGGCGTTGCGGGCCTGGGCTTGGGGCGCGGTGCAGCCAGCGTCGCCGCGCACGCCATCGCCCGCAATGACGGGCCGGTCCTCGCGCTGGCGCCGGTGGGCGCGCTGGATGGGTTGGCGATTGGCGCCGCCATCGCGATTGCCTTGATCGCCGCCATTGCCCCGGCCATGATCGCTGCCCGCATTCAACCCGCAGCCGCCCTGAAGTCAGGATAAGCAGGAGCCGCCGCATGACTCATCGTCGCGCCCTTCTGCGCCTCGTCGCTGCAGCCCCGCTTGTGGCGGCGTCGTCGGCGCTGGCGATCGAAATCCAACGGGAAATGTGGCCGCTGCATATGCGCGAAAGCAGCGATCCGCTGTGGCCGGCATTGGCGGCCGCGAATGTCGACTTCAACCCCGAAACCGGCGCCTTAAGTGCGCGCTTTCCCCACTCCATTCGCCGCCTCGACGGCGCAGCCCTGACAGTAGGCGGATTTTATTGGCCGCTTGGCCCGGTCATGACGGCGTCGCATTTTCTGCTCACACGGCGCAACGAAAGCTGCAAATTCTGCCCAGGCAACGAAATCACCGACACCATCGAAGTGTTCGCCGAACGCGCTGTCGCGTTCACGCAAGACCCAATCGAGGTATCGGGCCGGTTCAAATTGGTGACGCTTTCGGAGGACGGATTCTTCTTTCAGCTCCACAACGCAACGGTGCGCCCCGGATGATGCGCGGAATCTGGAGCATGCTATGGGCGGCGCTGGCGTTGGTGATCAGCGCCTGCACCGATGCGCCCAAACAAGAGCCGGAAGTGAGTGCGCCTGGCGATCGCATCGCTACTGAACAAGCGCGCGGGCGTTCCTTATCGGATGTCAGCGGCGACAGCAAAGCGGCGCTGTCGTGGACGCCGCTGGAAGGCAGCGATGATGCCGGCCGCGCCCCCAGCCAAGATCGCTTCGGGCAGCCTCTGGACGAGCGCGCCGCGCAGCAGGCTTTGCCGCAATCACCGGACAAACAATGGGCCGTGCTAGCCACGACGGTGATCGGTGAAGATCTGGAGCGCGGCATCTTCACGGCACGCCATCCCCCCCGTGTGCGCGCCCTCGCCGGTCGCGCCATGACGATCAGAGGCTATGTGATGCCGCTGGAAACAACACCCACCTTCAGCCACTTCCTGCTGACCCGCTATACGCCGGTGTGCAATTTCTGTCCGCCGGGAGCGCCCAATGAAGTGATCGAGGTGATTGCGGCGACGCCGTTGGCGCCGACGCAAAACCTCGTGGAAGTCAGCGGGCCATTTGCGATCGCCAATAATGGCGAACAGGGCTTGTTCTTTCGCATTGAAGGCGCGCTGGTGCAGCCAAAAAGCTGAACAAACCTGCCCAGATCATCCGCCGCCAGGGCGTTTGCGCATCGGTTTGCGCGCCGATTTTTGACCGGTTTTTTGCGCCAGCGCCGGGTGGTTTGACCACGGCGCTTCGCCCTTGCGGCTTGTATGTTGGCGGCCGAAATCACTGCTGCGCTCGCTGTCTCGCTCGCCGCCTCGGGCGGGCTTGATTGTATCGCCGCCATGCGCCGCGAATTTCATAGGCTTTTCGCGATCCGTTTTGGCAACGCGGCGATCGCCTTCCATTCCTCCCGATGACGCCCGTGATCGCGGACGCGACGGGGCGCGTTGCGGCGGGCGTTGGCTGCGCCCGCCCTGCTTCAACGGCGGCGGCAGGCGATCACCAGGTTGCGGCGTCGGCAAGGACAAAGCGTGCGTCATCACATCGACGGGCAGTTTAGTCAGACGTTCGATATCGCGCAGAAAGACGCGTTCATCGGGCGCGCAGAAACTGATTGCGACGCCAGATTCACCGGCACGCGCGGTGCGCCCGATACGATGAACATATTGTTCAGGCACATTCGGCAAATCAAAGTTGATCACATGGCTTACGCCATCAACATCGATCCCGCGGGCTGCGATCTCGGTGGCGATCAGCAATCGCGCCACGCCATTGCGGAAGTTCTCCAACGCACGCTCACGTTGCGGCTGACTTTTGTTGCCGTGAATGGCTTCAACGCGGTGGCCTGCGTCTTCCAGCTTACGCTTCAAGCGATCAGCGCCATGCTTGGTGCGTGTAAACACAAGCCCGCGCACGAGCGCCTTATCGCCGAGCAGATCATCCAGCAAGTCGGCCTTCTGGGCATGATCGACATGCACGACTTGCTGGCGCACGCGCTCTGCGGTTGACGATACCGGCGTCACCGCAATCCGTTGGGCGTCCGTCAAAAATTGACCCGCCAACTCTTCGATCGGCGACGGCATGGTGGCTGAGAACAGGATCGTTTGCCGTTTTGCCGGAACCAGCTTGGCAATCCGTTTCAGTGGATGGATAAAACCGATGTCGAGCATGTGGTCGGCCTCGTCCAGCACCAGCATTTCAACGGCTTCGAGAGAAATCGTCCGCTCACCAACATGATCAATCAGCCGGCCCGGTGTCGCAACCAAAACATCCACGCCGCGCGATAGAGCCTGAACTTGCCTGTGCATCGAGGCGCCGCCAAACACAACCGCAACACTCATGCCAAGATGACGGCCATATGCGCGAAACGAGTCGCCAATCTGGGCGGCCAGTTCACGGGTCGGCGCGAGCACCAAGACGCGGCAGGTGCGCGGCTGAATGCGTTTTGGCGCCATGCTCAAGCGGTGCAAAATCGGCAGCGCAAAAGCGGCCGTCTTGCCGGTGCCAGTTTGCGCAAGGCCGATCAGATCGCGCCCAGCCAATAGAATGGGGATCGCCATCGTTTGGATGGGAGTAGGCGTGGTGTAGCCTTCGCCAGACAAGGCTTTCAGGATCGGCGCCGCAAGGCCGAGCTTGGTAAATTCAGTCACAGGGAAATCGTCTTTCAGTCGCATGATGCGTGCGGCGGTTTCACCGCATCGCCACGCCATGACAAGGATCGATGCGACGGCGGGCCAGCGCAGAGAACGCTGAAATACGCAGGGGCGATCCGGAAGAACCTCGAACCGGAGATAAGGGCGCACTGTGCGCCAAGGCCCCCGGAACGGTCGCGTTGTTGATAGGCTGCAAACGCTGCATCCAAGGCAAGCACATAAGCACTTGCCGGCAAAAAGCAAGCCGCAGGCTGCGTTATCCTATTCTGCCGGATGGGCATGTTCGCGCGGATTGGTCGCAAGCAAACGGCCAAACCAGGGCTTAACTACGCTTTCGAAGCGATCAATCAGCACAAACACCGAGGGCACAAAAATCAGGCTCAACACCGTTGACAAGATCAGCCCGCCGATCACCGCCACGCCCATGCCCTGGCGCAAGGCGCCGTCGACCCCCCAACCCATCGCCGCCGGCAACATGCCGGCTGACATCGCGATTGTTGTCATGATGATCGGGCGCGCCCGTTTCATCCCCGCTTCCATCAGTGCATCTTCGCGCAAAACCCCTTCCCGCATGCGCTCAATCGCGAAGTCCACCAACAAGATCGAATTTTTTGTCACGATACCCATCAGCATCAAAAAGCCGATAAAGACGAATAATGACAAGGGTTGCTGCGCGAAAAGCAATCCGACAAAGGCGCCGCCAATGCTTAATGGCAATGCTGTCATGATGGTGACAGGCTGGAAGAAATCGCGGAACAGCAGTACCAGCACGGCATAAATCAACAAAATGCCCCAAATCATCACGCCGCCAAATTGTTCAGTCATTTCCGCGTTTTCTTCCGTGTCGCCGCCAGTGAGCAGCGACACATCGCCACCAGGGTTTGTTTCCGGCAGCGCCATCACCTTCTCCAATGCGCGGCTGACCACCGCAGTTGGATTATCGGGTGTGGCGCGGACATTGGCGGTCACGGTCACTTTGCGCTGCCGATCGCGGCGCTCGATCATCGCATCCCCAACACTGAATCGCACATCCGCAACGGCATCAAGACGTACTGGCGGCCCAAGCGACGAGCGCACACGCAATGCGCGAATGGTTTCGACGTCCTCGCGCGCGTCGGTGCGCAACATCACCCGGATTGGAATTTGACGATCCGGCAAATCGAACCGCGCGAGATTCTGATCCACGTCGCCGCCGGTGGCGATACGCACGGCGCTGGCCAGATCGGCCGCACTCACGCCCAGGCGTGCAGCCTCCTCCAGGCGCGGCGTCAACTGAATTTCTGGCCGCTTCATCGCAGCGCTGGAACGGACATCTACCAGATCTGGCAATTGCCGCATCGCTGCGACAAGGCGATCGGCAGCCGCTTCAATGGCGGCGGGATCGGAGCCGACAAATTCAAGCGTAATGTCCGAGCCGCGCCCCGCGCCCTGGAACTGCTCAAACACCAAGAGCACATCGGGAATGCCGCTCAATTGGGGGCGCAAATGCTGTTCGATCTGATTGGAGGATCGCGACCGCGCCTTGGCGTCAATCAACTGGATGTAAATACCGCCATTGGAGACGCTGCCTTCCGCGCCGGCCACGGTTGATATCACGCCGCGCACCTCAGGTTCATCATCGATGATATCGGCGATCTGCAGCATGGTGCGATCGGCGTCGGAGAGCGGTGTGCCGGGCGGAAACTGCACATTCATGCGGATCATGCCGTTGTCGAGCCGAGGAATAAATGTTGATGGCACCATTCCGGTCGCGACCGGAACCAACGACAGAATAAACACACCAACGCCCATCGCGGCGGCGATAAAGGGGCGATGAACCGCAAATGAGAGCGCTTTCTCATAGGTTTTCGTCAACCGCCCGGGTGGCGGTTCGTCATGGCCCTTCTTGAGGAAGAAGGCCGCCATCATCGGTGTGATCAAGCGCGCTACCAGCAGCGAGAAAAACACCGCCATCGCGACTGTGATGCCAAATTCGCGAAAGAACTGCCCGCTCATGCCCTGCATGAAGCTGACCGGCAAAAACACCACGATGATCGTGGCCGACGTCGCGACCACCGCAAGGCCAATCTCATCGGCCGCTTCCAGCGCCGCTTGGTAGGGCGACTTGCCCATGCGCATGTGGCGTATGATGTTCTCGATTTCAACGATCGCATCATCCACCAGCACACCCGCCACAAGCCCCAGCGCAATCAGCGTGATCATGTTGAGCGTGAAACCCAGCATCTCCATGCCGGCGAATGTCGGGATCGTGGCCAACGGAATGGCGCACGCTGCAATAATCGTCGCGCGCCAATCCTTCAGGATCAAAAATACCACCAGCACAGCCAGAAGCGCGCCTTCGATCAGCGCCGCCATGGAGCCTTCGTGCATGCCTTTGATGAATTCGACGGGCGTGCCCAGAACGCGAATATCAAGGCCTGGATTGTCGGCCTCCAACGCAGCAATCCGGGCGCTCAAGCGGTCATAGACATGCACATCGCTCGCACCCTTTGACCGGTTGACCGAAAACAAAATCACCGGCTGGCCGTTGTAGCGCGCAAACGACGACAGCTCGCTTGACGCATCCGCAATGGCGCCCAAATCACCCAGGCGCACATTGACGCCCGTACTGGTCAAAATCCGCGTTTCCGACAATTGCGCGATTGTTGCCGCCCCGCCCAGCGCGCGGATGGTCTGCGCCTGACTGCCTACCATCGCACGCCCTGCCGGCGCATTGACATTCAACGCCCGCAACTGCCGCGAAACGTCGTCAGCGCTGACACCGACGGACAAGAGTTTTTCAGGATCCAGCGCAACGCGAATCTCGCGATTGACGCCGCCGCTACGAGTGATTTGCGCCACCCCCTGCACCGCCAAAAGTTCACGCGACAGGTCATTATCGATAAACCAGGACAGATCGAGTTCGCTTTTGCCCGGCCATTCCAGCGCAAAAGTGCCGATCGGTTCAGCGGCCGCCTCCAATCGGGTAATGACAGGCTCTTCGATGTCGGCTGGCAAATCGGCGCGAATGCGCTGCAGGGCGTCGCGCGCGTCATCCACGGCCTTTTCAATGCTGGCGCCGGTTTGCAGCTCCACGATTACTTGTGTGGCGCCTTGCGACAGCTCCGACGTCACGCGCTTGACGCCTTGCACATTCGTCAGCGACGCTTCGACCTTTTGCGCAACTTGCGTTTCAAGATCGGTAGGCGCGGCGCCAGACCGCGCAATCGTGACCACAAAAACCGGCTCTTCTACGGAAGGAATCTGATTGATCGGCAGGCGGAAATACGCCGTCAGCCCGGCAAAGATCAGCGCCAGAAACAACACAATCGGGGCGATCGGATTGCGGATGGCGGTGGCAGAGATATTCCAGGCCGACATCGGCGCGCCTTTCAATCAGCGGCCGCGCAGGCCAAGTTGAGCTTGCGACCCGGTGCTTTGCGCCGGCGGGGTATCCACCGGGCGCACCGCATCGCCATCGCGCAGGAACGCAGCACCCCCCGCTACAATCCGGCTGCCCGGCTCCAGCCCCTCCAACACCGCAATCATATCGCCATTGCGCGGGCCGAGGCGGACCTTTACACGACGTGCGATACTTTTATCGTCAACAATAAACAAATGTGCGTCGCCCTGATCAAACACGATCGCGTTTTGTGGGGCCGCCAAAAGGGTCTGCGATGGCAAAGTGGTTTCACCGCGCAAAAACATGCCGGGACGCAGGCGCGCATCGCGCGGCAAATCAAACACCGCGGTTCCAGTGCGGGTGCGGCTGTCGATGCTGGCGGCGCCGCGGCGCATCATGGCCTTGACTTCCACACCATCGATCAAACGAAACATCCCCGATTGGCCCTGCGTCAACGCGAGCATGTCCGCCTCGCCAACCTCCACCGCCACTTCCAAAGCCCCGCCGCCGGCAATGCGAAACAGCGGCTGGCCATCGACAGGCGCACCCAATTGCGCTGTCCGCGCCAGCACAATACCGGCTTGCGGCGCGCGCACAAAACCGCCCTGAAGGCGGGCGTTCACTTCAGCCAACTGGGCTTCGGCGGCGCGCAAACGCGCTTGGGCTGCAACAGCTTCGGCTTCACGCGCTTCAATCGCCTCAAGCGAAAGGGCGCCGGTGTCGCGGATTGAGTCCGCGCGCCTGGCGGCGTCGCGCGTGCGGGTGGCTGCGGCGCGCGCTTCAGCCACTTGCGCTTGCGCAGCGCTGATTTGGGCTGCGGCCAAATTGGTGTCGAGCCGCGCCAGCGGCTGGCCAGCACGCACCGTATCACCCTCGTCCACCAATAATTGCACGATGCGCACGCCTTGCGTTGGCGCATAGACACGGACATCATCGCGTGGGCGCGCCTCACCAGCGATGGTGATCGTGCGGGCAAACGCCGTCGGCTGCGCAATCGCAACCGTCACGGCCTGCGCATTATCCACCCGTGCTGATGTTTGTGTTTGCGTCTTTGGGTGCAACACGCCGGAATGCAGCACAAACATCACGCCCAAGGTGAGCCCGATCAATCCAAACGCAATGACGCCGTGGCTGGGCCGCCAGCGCTTGGACGACGGCTGGAGGTCTCCGGCGGTGGAATCGCCAGTCATGGGGCGCCGTCCTCGATCGCTGCGCGCGCGCGGGCGCGGGCTGGTTTGGTTGATTTTTTGGTTGATTTGGGTCGTTTAGGTCTGGACTTTGCAGACGCCGGCGCCACAGCCGCGCCCGGTGCGACATTCAACGCCGGCGTCGGTGCAAACACCGCGTTTATAAACGCGCGGTACGCCGCCATACTCTCGCCAGCGCGACCATGCGGGTCCAACGCCTGCTTGACGCCGAGCCCATCGATCACCGCCATCATCAACACCGCCGCCTCCTGCGGCGACAAGGATGCGGCCAGGCGGCCATCCGTTTGCGCTGCGCCAATCAAGGCGGCAAGCCGGGCCTGTGTCTGACGATTGATCGCTGCAAGGCGCGCCGCCAAATCCAGATCGCGGCTGGCCTCAGCCATCACTTCAGCCACCAAGGCGCCATCGGCCGGATCAAACATCTCTTCGATCATGCTGCGCCCAATCGCATCGAGTACCGCAAAGATATCGCCGCCGGCCCCAGCCTGGGCGATCGCGGATTCAACATTTGCCTGCACATCTTCGGCAATCGCAGCGATCAAATGGTTCTTCGAGGGAAAATAGCGATACAGCGCGCCTGGCGAAATTTGCGCCTGAGCGCAGATTTCCTGCATCGACGCCTGATGGAAGCCGCGCTTGCGGAAGCAGGTGAGGGCGGCCTCGGCGATTTGGCGGCGTCGCCGTTCCGCCAAATCAGGATCACTGGTGCGCGCCATGGGCGGCGAAACCCTTCTCTCTAAACTTTCTGCCGCGCACGGCCCAGGCTTTTGTCCAAGTGTCTAAAACCCCGAGCGTCTAAAACCCCGAGCGTCTAAAACCCCGAGCGTCTAAAACCCCGAGCGTCTAAAATCCCGAGCGTCTAAAATCCCGAGTGTCTAAGACCCCGACGTGCGCTGCTGCGCCGCATATAAACCGAATATTCGTTCTACAAATGTAAAGAGACCTGCGCTATGTCAAGCAGGGGCTCGCGCTCATCCTCGATCGCGCGCTCTTGTCGCATCACGCAGCGCCCGGCCGGGCGCGCCGATCAGTGCTTGCAGACGTCCTCAGGCGCTGTGTGGTTAAGGGCTCCTTCATGTCGCGCGTGCCGCTTCTTTCGATTGCTGTCGCCAGCTTGAGCCTACTGGCGGGTTGCTCGACACTTCCGACACAGCGGCCTGAAACAGCCGCCCTGCCCGCGGGCTGGCAAGGCGTAAAAGCCGCGCCTGATGAGGCCGCACTCACCGGATGGTGGCGCGCCTTTCAGGACCCTTTGCTCGATCAATTGGTGGACGAAGCGCTCACGGATGGCGGCGGCGTGCGGCAAGCCTTGCTGCGGGTGAAAGAGGCGCGCGCCAATTCCTGGCTGGCGGTAACGCCATTCCTGCCGCAGATCGATGGCGCATTGCAGGCGCAGGGTCAGCGGGTTCTCGATGGGCCGGAACTCGTAGGCTCTTTTCAAAGCTTTGCCCAGGGAGGCGCGATCCGGCGCGAGCGTACACAGGTCGCCGGGGGGCCGGGTGTGCGGGTGCGCTGGGAAGTGCCGCTCTTTGCGCGCATTGAAGCCACGACTTTTGGCGGCCGCGCGACGGAAGCTTTCAATGCAGCGGATGTGACGGGTGTGCGCGCAGCGGTTGTTGCGGATGTGGCGGAGGCCTATGTCGGCCTGCGCGCAGCGCAAAACCGCCGCCAAGCGTTGAAAGAAACGATCGACGCCGCAACCCGCTTGGCAGACATTTTGGAGCGCGGCGCCGATGCCGGCGTCATCGCCCCGGCCGATGCCGCCGATGCCCGCCGCCTCGCTGAGACCGCGCGCGCTCGGTCGCCGGATCTGGATATCGCCATCATACAAGCACGCAACGCGCTCGCCATCCTGCGCGCAAAAGCGCCGGGCACGGACGAACTGGCCGGCCTGGAGACGATTGGCGCCACGCCATCGCTGCCAATAACCGCCGCCCCCGCCGCCCCCGCCGATCTGGTGCGGCTACGCCCTGATATTCGCCTTGCAGAAGCGCGTGCATTGATCGCGGCGGCTGATCTTGGCGCCGCGCGCGCCGATCTGATGCCGCAGATCAATCTCACAGGGTCCATCGGCGCAACGCGCAACATTATCGGCGGCCAACTGCCCGAAGCCATCACCGCGTTGGAGATGCAGCCTGTGATTTCGATCCCGCTGTTTGATTGGGGCCAACGCCAAATGGCCGTCGCCATTCGGGATTCGCGGTTTGAGCAGGCCCTGCTTGCGTATCGCGACAGCGTTAATGCAG
Organism: Caulobacterales bacterium; assembly: GCA_044356795.1. Taxonomy (GTDB): domain Bacteria; phylum Pseudomonadota; class Alphaproteobacteria; order Caulobacterales; family Aquidulcibacteraceae; genus JBIKVO01. Next base: position 7,253 of record JBIKVO010000014.1, on the reverse strand, counting down.
CCGTCGGCGAAGCACAACTTGCGCTCACGCAAATGACCGCCGGAAGCGATCGCTTGTCCGCCGCGCGCCAAGCCGAAGCCGCCGCCGAACGCACCGCCCGCGGCGTGCGCGCCTCACAGGAAGCCGGCATCGCCAGCGTCGCCGATCGGTTGCGCGCAGAACAGCAATGGGTGGACGCGCGCCTGCAGCGGATCACCGCCGAAGAAGCGCAGGCCCGCGCGGCCATCTCGGTCTATCGCGCGTTTGGCGGCGGGCCGCCGCCGCTGGACATTTCGCCGGCCGCCCTGCGCGGCCGCCGCTGACCGGACGGACACCGCAATCGTGCCTGCTTTGGGACGCGCAGATTTGGAACGCGCAGATGTGGTCATAGTCGGGGCGGGGGCGGCCGGCCTGATGTGCGCGGGGATCGCCGCGCAGCGCGGACGGCGCGTCATCCTGCTGGAACATACCCGCACCATTGGCGCCAAGATTTTGATCTCCGGCGGCGGGCGCTGCAACTTCACAAATCTCGATGTGCGCCCGGATCGATTTCTGTCAGACAATCGGCATTTCGCCAAGTCAGCTTTGGCGCGCTACACGCAATCCGATTTCATCGCGTTGGTAAAAAAGTACGCGATCCCCTTCTACGAAAAAACTCTGGGGCAATTGTTTTGCGAAGGCGCGGGTTCGGCACAGCGGATCGTTGATCTTCTGCTGGCTGAAGCGGCCGGCGTCGATGTGTGCACCAGCCTTGGCGTCAGCGAGATTTCCCGCCGCGATCAAGGCTTTGTGCTGTCCACCCCAGTCGGCGAGATCAGTGCGCCAAGCGTGGTCATTGCGACCGGCGGGTTGTCGATACCCAAACTCGGCGGGACAGATTTCGCATACCGCGTGGCGCAGCAATTCCAGCTGCCCATCATCGGGCCACGACCTGCGCTGGTGCCTCTCACATTCGCGCCGGACGATCGCAGCTGGATGGCGGCCCTTGCGGGCGTTTCGCTGGAGGCAATCGTATCGCACGGCAAAGCAGCGTTTCGCGAGGGCCTTCTGTTCACCCATCGCGGCCTTTCTGGCCCGTCGATCCTGCAAATCTCTTCATACTGGCGGCATGGCGATGCGATCATCGTCAACGCCCTGCCCGACACGCCGCCCGATTATCTGATCGCGCAGAAGGCTGCGCGTCCGCGCCAGACGATCGGCGCGGCCTTGGCGGCGCTGCTGCCCGAGCGCCTCGCGCAGCACTGGCTGTCGACACATGCCAAGGCCAGCGGCGTGATCGTGGCGGCGCCGTTGGCGGATCAGAAAGATGCAAACCTGCTGCGTTTTCTCCAAGGATTGCAGGCCCTGACGCTGACCCCGGCAGGCGATGAGGGCTATGCTAAAGCCGAGGTCACTGCCGGCGGCATCGACACCAAAGCCCTCGATCAGAAAACCATGCAGGTGAAGACCGTGCCGGGGCTGTATTTCATCGGCGAGTGTGTGGATGTCACCGGCTGGCTTGGCGGGTATAATTTTCAGTGGGCGTGGTCGAGTGGCTGGGTAGCGGGACAGGCCGTGTGACGCACAGGTTTATCAACCACGATTATGGGTGATGGTGATAGCCGTGGCTGTGGTCGTGTTTATGATCATCGCCGCGTTTGTCGGTGTGGGTTGGGGCCGCAGCAGCGACCGCTTCAGGTGCAGGCTGCGTCACGCCGCCATCGGCCGCCACGGCCTCCACCAGCGGGGTCGACACACTGTGTTGACGCCCATAATGATCGTGCACCGCATGATCATGGCCTGCATGATCATGGCCTGCATGATCATGGCCTGCGTGCATCGCCACCACTGAAGCATTCACCAGAAACGCTGCCGCTGACAGCAAAAACAGCCATGGCGTTCGGCGCACACCGGTACGGCGCACGCGCCACTCAAACACCCCCCCCGCCAGCACCAATGTCGCCGACAGCGCCACAAACCACACTTCGTGTTCGTGGATCACATCATGCGCCAGCGTGAGCCCGCCGAGCAGGCCAAGCCCAGCGCCCGACGCAAAAATCGCCGCCACGATCGGCGCCCCGCAACACACTGTGTGCAGGCCGACCACGGCCGCATGCGTCCAATGCGTGTGATGCGCGAGGCGTGCGTGCACATTGCCCGATCCGTCTTGAGGCCCACCATCACCACGCAGAGGAGGCTCACAAACAGCGTGCGCCTCGGCAGTGCGCACCTCGGCAGTGCGCACCTCGGCAGTGCGCACCTCGGCAGTGCGCACCTCGGCAGTGCGCACCTTGGCAGTGCGCACCTCGGCAGTGCGCACCTTGACTGGCGCCGCCGCGACCACAGCATGAACGTTACTAAATAACATCGCCTGGATGTCGCCAATCATGTCGCCGCCGTCAAGCGAAACTTGCCTGTAACGCCTCCCCAATCGCGCGAGCCACCCGGATCGCTTTGCCTGCGCCTTGATCGGCGCGCCGTTTCGCCGCATAAGGCAAAGGATTTGTTTTGAGGGGTTCCACCATGCTTGAGGTTTTGGCTCGCCTACGCGACATGATCGTGGCGATCGCTTTGGCCTGGGTCGGCGTGACGATCACCTCCAGCGGCAGCGAAACAAAGCCCGCCAATCATCCCGCAAACCGTCCTGGCGCATTGATGACGCCGGCCGCTGACACCGCAATAGCGACAACCGCCATGACCGCCATATCGGCCAAGACAAGTCCGGCCTGCATGGACCGCGCCCAGGCATCCACCACGTTGCGTTGCCTGGATGGGGCGGCCTGCCCGCCAGATTTGGCCATACCCTAACTTTTATGTGCTTCGCGGTTCATTATCCTTACCGCTTCGCCCTTGATTGGACATTTTTGGCACGTTTTGTCGGCCCACATGGGCGCGCGCGCCTTAACCCTCGCGCGTGGCGTGCAAAGCGTTCGACGCTGGGTCGAGGCATGAGAGAGATCGGGGCGAGCCATGTCGCGGATGGCCTTCGAGGATAGTTCAGTGATCGACGGCGAAGCGGAAGATGCGCAGCGCTTTGACAGTCGGGCCGCTAGAAAAGCATCGCGCGCCGGCCTTGGCTTCCTGGGGGCGGCGGTTGCCATTGCAGCGATGTGGTTCGGCGCCTGCGCGACTGCCGCCATGGTGTTGCTGGGGGTGGAAGCGCTCGCAGCCTTGTCGCGCCTTCAGATGATCGGCCTTGCACTTTTCGCGCTGCTGCCGGCCAGCCTTATCCTCTTTTGCGGCATGGCCGCCCGCGAGGGCGCCCGCGCCCGCGCCGAGGCTCGCCGCCTCGCTGACGCCGCCGATCGCATGCTGAATCCATCCGCGACCGCTCGCAACGCCGCCAGTCGTGTTGGCGCCGCGGTGCGCCATGAGATCAACGAGCTGGACCGCGCCCTTGCCGGCGTGCTGGCAAAGCTGCGCGAGACGCAAACTGCGGTGTCGCAACAGTCAACCATCGTCGACGCCGCTGCCGATCGCGCCCGCATCGGCGCCCAAAACATGATCTTCGGCATGGACCGCGAGCGCGACGCATTGGTGCAAATCGCGGCCGATCTGAATGCGCAGGCAAGCCTGATCGGCGATCAGATTTCGCGGCACGCCCGCGTGCTGGCGGATGCCGCCCAGACTGCCGAAACCGAGGTGCGGCTGGCCGATCATGCTCTTGATCAGCGCTTGAATGCGTTTAACGCCGCCACCAGCCTGATCGGCGATCGCACGCACGCATTGCATGCGGCGGCGCAAGCCTCCGCCGACAGCGCATTGCGCTTGGAAAGCGCGCTGTCAGGTGCGCTGGATGTGTTGGCAAAGGCCACCAGTCTGACCGACGCCGCCCGCCAGAATGCAGATCAGGCCACCCGCGCCGCCGACGCCACTGCCGGCGCCGTGCGTGACACCACCGCCCGCGCGATCGATGACGCAAAGCACGCAGCCGATCTGATCCGCGCAGAGGCCGCCGCGATGGAGCGCGAAGCCGCCCGCGCGATTGAGCGCCTGCGCGAAGCCGCCTTCGCGGCGCGTTCGGCCTCGGAAGATGTCCGCGCCGCAGCAGGCGTTGCGATGGCGGCCAACCTGGAAGCCCGCCAGGCGCCGGCGCCGCCGCCGGAGGGCCCACAGCGGCCGCGCACGATGGACCGGCGCGCGAGCGCGCCCACTGCCCCGATCGATGAGATCGACGCTGCCTGGGCCGCTTTGGAGCGCGACGCGGCAGCCCCCGCCCCGGGCGCAGCAACAGACGCAGCAACGGCGACACGGGCGGCCCCGACTGTGGCCGCGGCCAAGTCCCGTCGCCCCAGCTTTGCCGAGCAATTATCCGGCGTCGCGTTTGGGCGCGCCGCCCCGTCGCCGCAAGCCCATGCACAGGCCAACGCCCCGGCGAATACAAACGCCGTTGATGGCCGCCGCGACCGACATCCAGACCGTCATCAGGGCGGGGGTTGGCGCTGGCGCGATATGCTGGCGGTGATCGACGGCGAAGATCGCAAAGCCGGCGCCCCCGAGCGCCGGCCACAGGAACCGCGCAGCGACGCCGAACGCGCTGGCGCTTCGGCTTCGCGTGTCATCACACCGGCGCCCAACGCGTTCGAGACGCCCTTCACCCGCACACTCTTTGAGCCAGCGGCGCCAGCGGGGGACACGCGTTCGGACGTCCGCGAGCCCGCCATGGCCGAAGCCGGCGTCAGCCTGAGCGCCCGTAGCCAACAAAGCGCTTCGATTGTCGGTTATGCGCGCCATCCCCTGCCGATCGTGCAGGTGCTGGACCGGGCGGGGCTGCCTTTGTCGAAAGTATTTGGCCCCGACAGCCTGGATCGCATTGCCCACCGCGCCCGAAACGGCACACAAGCCCGGCGACGCGCGGTGCGCGAAGCCGCGCCCGAGGCGGTGGCGCGGTTGGAGGCTGCGCTCCGCGGGGATGCCGGCGCGCGAATTGAAGCGAACACCTTTCTGCGCAGTGAAGGCGCCCGCATCGCGGAGCTGCTTGGTCGTGGGCGCGCGGCGATGACCGCCGACGCGACCCGCGCTTTCCTTCTGCTGGACGCCGCGTCGACCTGAGACGGTTAATACGATGTGAATCTCTGGCACAAGGCTTGCTGCGCTCCGGATCAGCCCTCGCCCGCCGTGATTTTTTGAGCGCGCGACCGGCCCGGAGTTGGACATGGCGATCGAGCGCACGCACGGCCAGCACACGCTTGCCCCGCAGCAGTCGGGTCCTGCCGCCCCACAGCCCGCACCCGCACAGGCGTCCCCGGCACAGCCTCAAGCCCGGGATGTTCTGCTGGCGGATACAGCGCTGGCGGGCCCCAATGCCAGCCATGCCAGCCATGGCAGTCATGGCAGTCATGCCAGTCATGGCAGTCATGGCAGTCATGGCAGTCAGGCAGGCGCTGACAATTTCGACCTGAGCCTGTTTCAGTTGACCGATACCGCAGCCGACATAGGCCGTCCCGACACAGCCGGGCCAGCGCGCAGCGCATTTGGCCGCGCCCGCCGTGCGGCGGAAGCCGACATGGTGTTCGATCTGCAGCCGATTGAGATGATGACCGAAGCACCCAAGCGCGCGACATTGCGCGATCAATCCAGCAATGGGCCGATCGTGGATCCAACCGAAACCAGCGACCCCGACGCCGCCTCCGACAAAACCCGCCCGGTCGGTCCTGGTTGGGCGGCCATGGCCATGGCGCTAGGCTGGGTCGGCGCCGTGATCGCAACCCCGCTCGCAAGCCCAGGCGTGCAGGCCATGCTGGAACAACCGCCACTGCTCTTGGCGGCGCTGGCGGCGCTGGCGCTATTGCCGCCGCTTGTGATCGTGAGTTGCTCGGCCGCGGTGCGCGAAGCCACGCGCGCGCGCCAGGAACAATGGCGGCTCACGCAATTTGCCCGCCGCGTGATGCTGGGCCCCGATGAAATGGAAGGCCGCGCCGAAGAGATGGGGCGCTCAATCCGGGCCGAGATTGACGAAATCAACGCCAGCATGATCGGCGCCCTCGATCGCATGGCGCAACTGGAGGCGGCAGCGATCCGCAACGCCCATGCCTTCGAAGACGCCGTGACCGGCGCACGCAGCAGCGCAACCGCCTTATCGGAAGCGCTCAATGGCGAACGCGCCGCGTTCGCGCAATTGAACGCCGACCTGCAATCGCACACGGAAAATCTTGGCGCCACTGTTGCCCGGCAAATCCGCATGATGCGTGAGGCTTCCAATCTGGTGCGCCAAGAAACCGCGCGCGCCGATCAAAGCCTCACCGCCAATATCGCCTCGCTCGCCACCTCCACGGCAGCCCTGGGTGAAAAGACTCAAGCCCTTGATGACGTGGTCGAACTCGCCGCCCACAGCGCGCAGCATTTTGGCCAGTCGATGGGGACTGCGCTGCACGCACTCGCAGAAGCGACGAAGCTGAACGACTCGGCAAGTCAATCGGCGGAAACCAGCGCTCTTGCCGCCCAGCAAGCGGCTCAAGCCGTGCGCGACGCCGCCGTTTACGCTGCCGCTGATGCGCGTCGCGTGACCGAAATCATCCGCGCCGAAACCAAAGTCATGCAGGATCAGGCGCAGGCCACGCTCGACATGCTGCGCAACGCCGCCGATGAAGCGCGTCGCGCCGCCCAACATTCCGAAGCCGCCGCCGCGCGCTTCACGACACCCCCGCGTCGCAACGCGCCGTCCGTCGCACCGCCCCTAAAATCGCACAGCGCCCAGAGCAACAGCAGCAGCGGCGGCGCGCGCGCCGCCCATGCGTTTGCAATGAGCGCGCCTGCCAACGATATCGACTTTGACGCTGACTTGCGCTTGCGCATTCTTCGGCTGATTGCCGATGCCGGCATTGATCTTGAGACACTATTTTCCACCGCAGATCTCGACTACATTGCGGGTCGCTCACGCGATGGCGCGCCGGGGCGTCGCCGGGCAGTGACGCTTGCCGCGATGGATGCAGTGGAGCGCATTCAACACCGCCTTCACCATGACGCGCGCGCGCGCGATCTCGCGCTGATGTTCCGCTCAAAGCCGGATCTGGCGTCCAGCGCGGGCGGGCGCAATGCGCTGAAGGCTTATCTGCTGGTGGATGCGGCGCTAGGGTGATCTGACATCACAGTGCGCGCCCAGGCGCCAAGATCAAGCGCCGTGGCGTTCGCTGTCGCACCTAAAGCGGCGACGGCGTCACGGGCGGAACGGCTCGCCAGTGGCGTTTCATGGCTGATCCGTGTTGCGGCCAAAACGGTGCGCGATTTCGCGCCGACAAGGCGGGCAGAGATATCCAACGCCGCGCGCTGCACAGTGGGCGAGTCTTCGACCACTT
>JBIKVO010000249.1:0-5029 GCA_044356795.1 Caulobacterales bacterium | reverse complement strand
CGGTTTCTTTCACGGCCGATGGCCGGTATGGGCCTATGGTGTGTTGAGTGTCGCGGGCGCTGGCGGTGCTGCTGCGGTGGCGATCTCGGCGCTGAACAGGCTGCCCGACGGGCTCAGTTTTTTGGAGATGTTTGGGCTGGAAAGTGTGTGGAACGCCACACTCAGCGTTGTGATTGCGATCGGCTATGGGGCCGGGCTTGTGGGGATGGTGCGATGGGGGGCGTTGCGCTTTTTTACCGCCGCGCTGGCGGATGCGGGGCGCATGGCGTTCACCAATTATCTCACGCAATCGATCGTGATGACCGCGATCTTTTGGGGCGGGCGCGGACCGGCCCTGTTTGGCGAAATTGACCGCGTTGGATTATGGGCGATTGTGATTGCGATCTGGATTTTGCAGCTGATCATGTCGCGGATGTGGCTGCGGGCGTTTGCGATTGGGCCGCTGGAATGGGTCTGGCGTTCGCTGAGCCAAGGCCGGTTTGCGCGGCTGCGCAAAGGGGATTGAAGCGGCGCGCGCGCCCCCTATTGTCCTCTCCGCGCCGGACCAACCAAGGGCGGCGGCTGCAAGGGAGACAATGCATGCGCAAGGTTTTGGCTGCTGTGGCGGCGGTTTCGTTCTTGGCCGCGCCGCTGATGATGGCGTCGGCGATGGCGAGTACTGTGAACGCGTTTTTCGACAACACTGTTGAGACCACCACCAATGGCGCGACCACCAGATGGCATTTCGACGCCGATGGGAAAGCCACAGCGAAGTTCGCAGACGGCGCCACGGCGGTGGGCGGCTGGGTGGTGAAAAATAATCAGTTTTGCATCACCGTCGGCGACAATCCAGAAACCTGCGCACCCGTCACCGAAGGCAAGGGCGTCGGCGATACCTGGTCGACAACCAACAGCGCCGGCCAGTCTGTTTTGGTGACCATCAAGGCCGGCCGTTAAGGCCAATCCCAGGATACGAAGCTTTGGAATGCGAAACCGGGGGCGGCGGGGAGGCGCCTGCCGCGTCCGGTTTCAGGTCAAATTCAGCTTCAGGTCAAATTCAGTTTCAGGTCAAATTCAGTTTCAGGTCAATGGCAGCTTCAGGTCAATGGCATATGGGGCGCAGATCAACGCGCCTGAACGCTCAGGTCCTTAACGCTCAGGACCTTAACGCTCAGGACCTTAACGCTCAGGTCCTGAACGCTCAGGACCTGAACGCTCAGCGCCTGAAGTCTCGATTGGGCCGGAAGCGGAAGGTGCGCTGAAGCTCCGCCCCCACCAGCGAGGCGCCGTCCGGACGCCCCGTGCGCGCCCGATACCGCTCCGCCAGTCGGATGGCGTAATTCACCAGGCCCGAATCGCCGGGCTGTTCCGAAGTCAATGCCCACGCAAAGCGGCCATCGGCCTGCAGCGTGCCGGTGAGGGTGATTGTCGTTTCACGCTCCAGCCGGGCCAGCGCGGCAGGCGGGTTTTGCTGATCGCGCGCGGTGGGCGCCGCCAACAGATCGGCGTCTGTCAAGGTCGATGTGGGGCCGCGCGCCGCCACCGGCGTTGCAACCGGCGCGCCGATAGGCGGGCTTGATGGCGCGGCTTGCACGCGGGTGATGATCGGCGCGCCACTGGCGTCGGCCTCCAGCAAATACCCCGCCTGCCGCGCGCTTTGTCCAATCACCAGCAGCGCCTCGGCGCGTTCCGCCACGCACCCGCGCGGGATCGTTCGGTACGCGTCCAGCATGGAGTGCGGGCTGGCGTTCGACGCGACCAGCCGATCCCAAGATTGTCGCGCAGGGCCGCACGGCTCCCCCTGCGCTGCAGCGCCAGGCGCACAGATCAGCCCCGCCGCCCACAGCCCCGCCGCCAGCGAAGCCGGCGCAAGCCAGCGCTGAACCAAAAGCCTTGCGGAAGAGAACTGTCCCATTCGGGTCACCATCGCCATAAGCCTGCCGCTGGGTTGGACATGCTCTTTCCATTACGCAAACAGCGCGCCTTCCTTCCATCTCATTTATGGCAATGTTTGGCCGTCTGGTTGTCTAGAGTGCGGATCGGGCGTTCCGATTTGGCACAGAGTCGATGCATTGCACGCCCGCCCGGGGCGCCCTACACGGCTGCAGGGCGTCGACAGAGCAGGTCCTGTGAGCAAGAGCACAATCTCCCTACCGCCGCAGCCGCCGCCGGCCGATGTGGTCGCCACCGCCAAGACTTTGGCGCAGGCGCTGCCCTTCATTCAGATTTACGACCGCGAAATTGTGGTGATCAAATATGGCGGCCACGCCATGGGCGATGAGGAAACCGCGCGCACGTTCGCCGCCGATGTCGTGCTGTTGAAGCTGGTGGGCATTCATCCGATTGTGGTTCACGGCGGCGGCCCGCAGATCAGCGCCATGCTGGATCGTGCGGGCGTGAAAAGCGCGTTCATTAATGGTTTGCGCGTCACCGATGCCGCCACCATGGAAATTGCCGAGATGGTGCTGTCTGGCGCGGTCAATAAGGAACTCGCCAGCCGGATCACCGCGGCGGGGGCGGAGGCGGATGTGCGCGGGGTTGGCTTGTCCGGCAAGGACGCCCGCCTGATCACGGTGGAGAAAGTCAGCCGCACCCAGAAGGATCCCGATTCACAAATAGAGGCAGTGGTCGATCTGGGCTTTGTCGGAGAACCAGCCCGTGTCGATCCCACTTTGCTGCATGCGCTGATCGGGGCGGCGCAAGATTATATTCCGGTGATCGCGCCGATTGGCGTCGACGCCAAGGGCGACACCTATAACATCAATGCCGATACCGCAGCAGGCGCCATCGCCGGCGCCTTGAAGGCCAAACGCTTTTTGCTGCTGACCGACGTTGCCGGCGTGCTCGATGGCGAGAAGATATTGATCCGCGATATGGATCGCACCCGTGCGCAAAGCCTGATTGACACAGGCGTCGCCCAGGGCGGCATGATCCCCAAACTGGAAACCTGCATCGCCGCGCTGGAAGCGGGCGTCGAGGCTGCCGTTATTCTGGATGGCCGCCAACCTCATGCCTTGTTGATGGAGCTGTTCACCGATCATGGCGCCGGGACGCTCATTCGCTAACGCGCTGTTGGCGCTGCTTGTGTTGGCTGCGGCCGGATGGCTGCTGGCGGCTGCGCCCGCGCGCGCGCAGCAGGCCGCCGCTGACGGCTGGGCGGTGTGCAACGAAACCAGCTATATCATTGAAACCGCGATCGGCCGGCCGGATGGGCGCGCGGTGATGGTGCGCGGTTGGATTCCGATCCTGCCGGGCGAGTGCCGCCAAGTTGCGGCCGCGCCTTTAACGCGCGGCGTGCACTATCTCTACGGCCGCACATCCAGCGCGCATCGCGGGGGGCTTCGCCAATGGGGCGGCGATGCGATCTTGTGCGTCAACACATCGTCGAGTTTTGAGGGGCAGAACCCGTCCTCGTGCAGCCAGATGGGCCTGGTGGATCGCGGCTTTCGACGGGTGAATATCAATACCACGCAACGCTGGCGCACCAGCTTTGCTGAAGCGACGCCGTTTACGCTGGGCCGCGCCCGGCAACAGGGGCTGCAGCGCCTGTTGAGTGACGCCGGCTATGAAACGCGCGGCCCGACAGGCCTCACCGATCCGCGCCGTTTAACCGCCGCTCTCGATCAGTTTCGCGCCGACGCCAGCCTGCCCGCCAATGCGCCCGATGATCAATTGATGCGCGCGCTGGAAACACTGGCGCGCCGGCGCACCGATCAGTTCGGTCTGCAGTTGTGCAACCGCACAACCCGACCGATCTGGACCGCGATTGCGCGCCGCCGCGGCGAGGGCTGGGAAAGCCGCGGCTGGTGGCAGGTTGTATCTGGCGATTGTGCCGCGGTGATCGATGAGCCGCTGTTGCAGGGCTTTTATTTTGTCCACGCCGTGATGGAGACCCCGCAGGGGGAGCGCCGTCTGGCCGAACGGGGCGATCCGTTCTGCATCAGCCAGTCCAAGTTTGCGATCATCGGGCGCGAACGGTGTGAACAACGCTTTTACGATACAGGTCTGTTTACGGTGGTGCGCACCGATGGCAAGTCGGGCCTGATGCTCGATTTTTCGGAGGGCGATTTCCTGCCGCCCGGTGTGGAGCAGCCGGCCAATGAAGCGGGCGGCTCCACGCGTGCGGCGGAAGCGGGCCCGAGCGCGCCGGTGGCGTCCCCCGATCGCGGGGTCGAGCGCGGCCGCCCCGCCGCCGCTGCAAATCGACCGCCGCCAGCGCAGCGCACCACCGATGGGCGCGTCGGCGGCGCCTTGCCCAGTGCGCCCGCCAAAACGCCGCCGAAAGCGCCAGCCGAATGAATCCGCGTGCGCTGGCTGCGCGCCGGGTATGGGTGTTTGATCTCGATAATACGCTCTATCCCGCACACCTTTCCGTCTTTGACGCCATCGGCCGGCGGATGACGGCCTATGTGATGCAGGCGCTGCAGATTGATCACGACACAGCCTTCGCCGTGCAGGAGCGCTATCACCACGATTATGGCGCCACTGTTGTTGGTCTGATGCGCCATCATGGCGTTGATCCCTACGACTTCATGGACACCGTGCATGATGTCGATTTGTCTGAGATCGGGCGTGATCACCGACTGATTGCGGCATTGCGCGCGTTTCCGGGCCGGTCGGTCGTGTACACCAATGGGCCGGCTGACTATGCTGCGCGCGTGCTGGCGCGACTTGGCGTCAACGATCTGATCGATGCGGTGGTGGCGCTGGACGATGTCGATTTCATTCCCAAGCCCGAGGCGCTGGGCTTTGTGTCGATGGCGCGCTTGGCCCAGGTGGAGCCGCACACGGCGGTGATGTTTGAAGACAGCGCACGCAATCTCGAAACCGCCGCGCATTTGGGATATGCCACGGTGCTGGTCGGGTCGGATTCGCCGCACAAGCGGGTGGATTTCCGCACGTCCGATCTCCAAGCCTTTCTGGAAGAGGTGCTTTCCCCATGACCGACGCCGCCATGATTGACGCCCTCTGGGAGCGCCGCGCCGATCTCACGCCCGACCATGACGCCGAAAAGGCCGCCGTCGACGCGGTCCTTGATGCGCTGGATTCG
>JBIKVO010000247.1:0-5030 GCA_044356795.1 Caulobacterales bacterium | reverse complement strand
AAGGTTTGCCACTCTCCCAGTGGCGGGAACTGGAGCCCGTGTGGGTGCGCCGCCTGGCGCCGCCAACAGCGCCGCCTGCGCCGGCTCAGCAAACCGCGCCAGCTCAGAAAACCGCACCGGTGCGAATACCCTGAGAGGAGACACGCCAATGGGGTTTCTGGTCTGCGCCGCGCGCTCCCGCTTAATGGCGCGATCGCCCCACAACATGGGCCGGTCCGGCGCCCCAAAGGACCCCTCGCGCATTCTCAACAAAAGCAGCATTCTCAATAGGAGTATCTGTGCGGCTTCGCGCCCGAAAATGCACTTATTGGAGCCCTGAGACCGCTCGCGGACGCAAAACGGCCTCCCCTCTCCCTGAAAGCGGTCTATCGCCCTTCGCGGATCTGCTGGCGCGCCTCTTCCAGAAGATCAGTCATGTGCTGTTTGATCTGATGGTCGGACTGTTGGACGCCCTTGGCGTTGAGGTCGGCCCGGATCTTGCGGAACAAATCATCTTCGCCGGCCTCTTCCAGGTCGGCCATAACCACCTGCTTGGCGTAAGCAGCCGCGTCGTCGCCCTCCACGCCCATCAGACCGGCGGCCCAAAGGCCCACCAGCTTGGCCCGACGCGCCTGGGCCTTGAATTCGGCCTCCTGGTCGAGTTCGTACTTTTTTTCCTGTGCGCGCTTACGGTCGTCGAACTCGCTCATGTCCCGCTCCTGGTGGGGCCGCCATCGGGCGTCGGCAGGCCACATCTAGGCAAGCCAGCGGCCAGCCGCAACCGCTGCACCTTGCGACCCTCAGGCAATTGTTACCGCGCCAGCGATCCACTACATCAAGCGGGGCCGGAGGCGATTCCGCCCGCAATACGATTGCCGCTTGGCGCGTGCGAGCCGGCGCCAACACCCCGCTCGCAGGAGGACGACTATGTCCCGTCGCAAAAAAATCTATGAAGGCAAGGCCAAGATCCTGTTCGAAGGTCCCGAGCCCGGCACCATCATCCAATATTTCAAGGACGACGCCACCGCATTCAATGCGCAAAAGAAGGCGATCCTGGAAGGCAAAGGCGTGGTGAACAACCAGATCAGCGCCTTCATCATGCAGAATTTGAACGCCATCGGCATCCCGACGCACTTCATCAAGTACATGAATATGCGCGAACAATTGGTGCGCGAGGTTGAGATCATCCCGCTGGAGGTGGTGTGCCGCAATGTCGCCGCCGGCAGCCTGTCGCAGCGCCTGGGCATCGAAGAGGGCACCCCCCTGCCGCGCTCGATTATCGAATTCTACTACAAGAATGACGCCCTCAACGATCCGATGGTCGCCGAGGAGCATATCACCGCCTTCAACTGGGCCTCGACCCAGGAGATCGACGACGTGATGGCGCTGACCTTGCGGGTCAACGATTATCTGCACGGCATGTTCGCTGCAGTGGGCATCAAACTGATTGATTTCAAAATCGAATTTGGCCGGCTGTATGAGGGCGACATGGTCCGCACCGTGATCGCCGACGAGATCAGCCCCGACAGCTGCCGCCTGTGGGACATCCAGACCAACGAGAAACTGGACAAGGATCGCTTTCGCCGCGATCTTGGCAATGTCACTGAGGCCTATGTCGAGGTCGCGCGGCGACTTGGCATTCTCAAGGCCGCCGCGGGCGGCGATCCCGTGCATTGATGAAAGCAGTGTGATGAAAGCAGTGTCATGAAAGCAATCGTCACTGTCGGGCTAAAGCCGGGCGTTTTGGATGTTCAGGGCAAGGCCGTGGCGGCTGCCCTGAATGGGCTGGGCTTTGCGGATGTGCAGGGCGCGCGGGTTGGCAAGGTGATCGAAATTGATCTGGCCGCCAAGGACCGCACCGCCGCAGAGGCCGAAGTGAAGGCGATGTGCGAGGCGCTGCTGGCCAATACCGTGATTGAGAGCTACCGGGTAGAGATTATGGGCTGATGCGGCTCAACCACAGCACACTGCCGTCAAATGATGTGACGATCGGGCGGCCTTCTATCAACGGTTGGGCTTCCGGGGGATTGTTGATGCGGCGCCGGATCATGTGCGGCTTGAAGCCCCCGAAGGGGGCGCAGCGTTGTCTTTCATGCGGCTCATGCTGACCATGCCTGCGGCGTCTCCAGTTTTTGGCTATCCGGCTGTCTCTCTTGAGACGCCGGATGTGGACGCCCTCTGCGCCCGGTTGCGACAGGTTGGTGTTGCGTTCGACGGATCGCCCACAGATCAGAGCTGGCTGTGGCGCAAGGCATGGTTGCGCGACCCGGACGGCAACCGGATTGGCCGATAGTGGGCTGGTGAAAACCGCCAGGACCCGCCATGGCGCGCGAAAGACCGCTAATCGCCGCCGCCTCCGCCATCATCCGTGTTGCTGCTGTTGGCGCCGTTATCGGCGCTGTCTTTTGGGCTCTTGCCGCCAGGGCGGCCTGGGCTGTCACCGCCGCCATCGAGGAGGAGGATTGGCCCGTCGTCTCGACTGTTTTGATCGGTCCGCTGGCGCTGGACCCGGCCGCGCCGCACACGCGCCAACAGCACCACACCAATCATGGCGATCACCACCAGAAAAATCCCCAGCACCGACAAGGTGTTTTCCGCGTCTGCCATGTCGTCAGCCTTCCCGGCCGCCCAGATAAAGCGCCGCCGTCAGCCCGGCTGTGACAACGATCGAGCCCACAATCACGGCAATCAGTTCCAGCGGCATGATCCGCGCCTCCTGTTGTGCGCGCTCAGCTATGGCGCCGTCCTCCGACGCAGGCTAGATCAGGGCTATGAAATCCGCAGTGATCGTTTTCCCCGGCTCCAACTGTGATCGCGACGCCGCCGTCGCCTTGGAGCGCGTCACCGGCCGCAGGCCAACCATGGTCTGGCACCAAGAGACTAGCCTGCCGGCGGCGCTGGATCTGGTGGTGCTGCCTGGCGGCTTTTCCTACGGTGATTATCTGCGCTCTGGCGCGATGGCGGCGCGCGCGGCCATCATGCCGGCTGTGGCCCATCATGCCGGCAGCGGGCGGGCGCTGCTAGGCGTGTGCAATGGCTTTCAGATTTTATGCGAAGCGGGCCTGCTGCCGGGCGTCGTGATGCGCAATATCGGGCAGCGTTTTGTGTGCCGCG
This sequence comes from Caulobacterales bacterium, assembly GCA_044356795.1. Taxonomy (GTDB): domain Bacteria; phylum Pseudomonadota; class Alphaproteobacteria; order Caulobacterales; family Aquidulcibacteraceae; genus JBIKVO01. Next base: position 1,937 of record JBIKVO010000247.1, on the reverse strand, counting down.
AGACGCGCCTGGCAATCGCCAACCCTGACACAATCTTCACCCGCGCCTTCAAGACCACCGAGACCGTAATCCCCGTGGCCCATGGCGATGGTCGCTATATCGCTGATGAGGACACGCTCAACCGGCTCGAAGGCGATGGCCGGGTGGCCCTGCGCTATCTCGACAATCCCAACGGCGCGGCGCGCGATATCGCGGGCCTGTTGAATGCACGCGGCAATGTGCTTGGCATGATGCCGCATCCCGAACGGGTGTGCGATCCAGCACTAGGGCGCACGGGCGGCTGGGCGATCTTTGCAAGCCTCGCGGAGGCGCTGCAGGCGGCAGCTTAGGCCACACCCGGCTGACACTTTTATGGACATGACACGAAGAGACCGACCATGGGCTTTGACGATGAAGTTGACGCGGCGCGCCAACGCCTTGAGGCCGCCCTTTCCAGTGATCGAGAGACTGCTTTTGATGCGCTGGGCGCGCTGCGCGATCTGTTGCCGCACATCTGCGCCGCGATCCAAAGCCGGCGCTTGAGTTTTGACCTTGTCGAGGACGACGAGGAGCCCACGATCGAGATCATCCATCTGCCCAGCGAAGAGGCGATCGGATTTGTACTGGCCGATGACGCAGAATACATCTTCGAAAGTAACCTCGACGATTACTTCGAAGACTTCGTCGACGCAGATGCGGCCAGTTTTGTGCTACGGCTGTATGAAACCCTGCGCGCCGATCTGGCGAAATATGAGGTGGAAGTGCGCGGCTGACGGCGGCGCAGCGTTCGCGCCTCATGGTCAGCCATGGGGGTTTCGCGGCGCCAGATCGGCGCCTTTTCAAAAGCCCCCAGGCTTCCCACTTGATTGCCCATGATGGGCTTCTTCAAATCCGAGAAGCGCGCGACGCCGGTCGGCGCTGCCGACTCCTCCCGCGCTTGGGATTCGTTTTCCAACGCCGTGATCGGCGTGGTTGAGCGCGCCGCCCCCAGCGTGATCGCAGTACGCATCGGCAAGCACCGCCAGGATGCTTTCGATGGCGCCGGTTCCGGCGTGATCATTACCGCCGATGGCTACGCCTTGACGAACGCCCACGTTGTGGCGGGCGCCAAAGCGATCGAAACTGTGCTGCATGATGGATCGGAGGTGGGCGCGGATGTCGTGGGTGTCGACGCCGACACCGACATGGCGTTGATCCGCCTCAACGCCTCAAAGTTGCCGCATGCGGCGTTCGCCAACAGTGACCAGTTGAAGGTGGGCGAATTGGCGGTGGCGATTGGCAATCCGCTGGGACTGCAGGCCACTGTGACGGCGGGCGTGATTTCAGCGCTGCGGCGCACCCTGCGAAGCCAATCGGGCCGCCTGATTGAAGATGTGATCCAGACTGACGCCCTGCTCAATCCCGGCAATTCCGGCGGCGCGCTGTGCGATGGGAAAGGCCGTGTGGTTGGCGTCACCACCGCGATCGTTTCTGGCGCGCAGGGCCTGTGCTTTGCGGTGCCGGCAAATACCGCCCAGCGCGTCATCCCGGACCTGATGCGCACCGGGCGCGTGCGGCGAGGATGGCTGGGCATCGGTGGGCAAACGCAGGGGCTGTCGACAGCGCTGGTGCGTCGGATGGGGCTGGAGCAAAGCGCTGGCGTGCTGGTGGCGACGGTCGCGGTCGGCGGACCGGGCGATACGGCGGGCCTGCGCGCGGGCGATGTGATCCTGGCGATCAATGAAGCGAAAACCGAAAGCGTAGACGCCATCCATCGCCTGATCGATGGCGACAGCATCGGCACGCGGGCGCGACTATCGGTGTTTCGCGAGGGGCGCTTGACGGCATTGACGATCATCATCGCCGAGAGGCCTGGCTGATCGGCGCGCCAGCGCCCGTCACCGCATCAGGGCGCCGACATCCACCACACCGACCCGGCCGGATTCCGCCCCGAATGCGAGCAGCGCGCCATCCCCACT
>JBIKVO010000246.1:0-5057 GCA_044356795.1 Caulobacterales bacterium | reverse complement strand
ACGCATCCACAAGGGTGAAAGGCCATTGGCTGGTAAACCGATTGGGCGAAAGCGGTAAAGATCATGCGGTTGCTGCGGGAAAGGGTACAGGATCGATGGTTCGCGCAGGCCAAAGCGGGTTCGGCATATGCGTCGGTTTTGCCGCGGCGTTTGTTCTGCTTGTGTTCTCGGGCGTGGTCGCCGCAGACGCCCGTCAGAGCGCCCCCGGTGAAAGCCCGCCCCATAGAAGCTTGCCCCGTGAAAGCTTGCCCCGGGAAGGTCAGACTGTTCAAAGCCCCCCGATACTGGGAGCGTGGAACGGCCCGCGTCCTCCTGCGCCGCCGCGCAGGGAACGGCCCGATGGCGGCATCGATGCAGACGGTGCATGGCGCGAAAAGCGCGGCGACATTTTGCAACGGCGCGCCGCACAGCGCGAGATTCATCGCCGGGAGGCGGCTCAAGAATTGGCCCGTCGCGGCATCACATTGGATGATTTGCGGATCATGACGCCGCAAGAACGCGCCGCGGTTTTGCAGGGTCTGCGTGAACATTTGCATGCGCGCGCTCAGCCGGGATGGCGCCTGCGCATGATGGAACGGCGCCGCGCCGCACAAGGGGATTTGGAACAAGGCCAAATGGGGCGCCGCCATGTTCGCGCGCAGATTTTGGCGGTGGATCCGTCGGCTGCGGCATTAAATAGCGCGCGGGATAACGGGTTTCGCGTGATGCGAGAGCGTCGGTTGTCGGGATTGGGCGTGCGTATCTATGTGCTGGCCCCGCCGCCGGGCATGCCGGTGCAAAATGCCCTCGATGTCTTGCGGCGCGCCGATCCGGCGGGCTCGTATGACTTGAATCACGTGTTTGATCCGTCGGCGGCGTCGCGCACGCCGGGCGCCAACGGTTTGATGCCGGGGCGCGCTTTTGATGGGCGCGGCGTCAAAATTGGCGTGGTGGATACCGGTGTGGCACGCCAGCATCCAGCACTCGCCACGGCGCGCATTACAGAGCGCGCTTTTGTTGAAACCACAGGCGCGCGCGAAACCGGTCATGGTACTGCGATTGCCGCGCTGTTGGTGGGGGATGGCGATGGTTATCAGGGGGTAATTCCAGGCGCGCATCTTTTTGTCGCGGATGTTTTTGGATCAACCGGAGCTGGCGGTTCGGCAGAGGCGATTGTTGATGCTTTGGCGTGGCTGGATGTGCAGGATGTTGATGTCATCAATATCTCGCTGGAGGGCCCGCCCAATCGCACTTTGGAGGCCGTGATTAATGCCTTGGTGCGGCGCGGACGCATCATTGTTGCAGCGGTCGGCAATCAGGGGCCAACGCAACCCGTTGCTTATCCGGCTGCGTATGACGGGGTCATCGGCGTGACGGCAATCGATGTCGAGCGCCGTATTTACATCGCCGCCAATCGCGGAGCGCAGGTGGATTTCGCAGCCTTGGGCGTTGGTGTTTTGACCGCAGACGGGGTCGGCTACGACACCGTATCGGGTACATCCTTTGCTGCGCCGATGGTGGCGGCCACAGTAGCGGCGCTGTCGAAATCTGCACGCCTGCCGCAGGCGCGGCTTGCGGCATTGACGGCGCGGGCGCGCGATCTTGGTTCGCCGGGCCGCGATCCGGTTTATGGCGATGGCGCGATTGAGCCAGGCGCTGCACCGTGACGACGCGGCTTGCATTGCGGCGGCGGCGGCGATAGCGACAGCGCATGTCAGACCTGTTTCAACCGCTGCCGTTCGCGCGCGGGCGCGCGATGAAAAATCGTTTTGCGTTGGCGCCGCTCACCAATCTACAAAGTCATGCTGACGGGGTGTTGTCGGATGATGAATTGCGCTGGTTGAGGATGCGGGCGCAGGGCGGGTTTGGCCTAGTGATGACATGCGCGGCGCATGTACAGGCGATCGGGCAGGGATTTCCGGGGCAGTTGGGCGTGTGGGATGATCGCCATGGTCCGGGCCTTGCGCGGCTTGCAGCGGCCGTCAAGGCGGAAGGCGCGCTGGCTTGGATGCAATTGCATCATGCCGGGATGCGCGCGCCTGCGGACTTGATCGGGCAAACACCGGTCAGCGCGAGTGATACGGCGGGCGACGCGCCCGCGCGGGGTTTGAGTGCCGCTGAGGTGGAGCAACTGGCGGACAGTTTTATTGCCGCCGCGGTGCGCGCGGAAAAAGCCGGGTTCGACGGCGTCGAGTTGCACGGGGCGCACGGCTATATTCTGGCACAGTTTCTCAGCCCGGACATCAATCAGCGTACGGATGTATGGGGTGGGTCGCTGGACAATCGCGCCCGGCTGTTGCGCACGATCATCGCAGGGATCCGCGCGCAGTGCGGCACTGCGTTTCAACTGGGCGTGCGCCTTTCGCCGGAGCGCTTTGGGTTGCGGCTGCATGAGATGGTGGCGCTGGCGGGGACCTTGATGGCCTGCGGTGATCTCGACATGCTGGACATCAGCCTGTGGGATTATCGCAAGCGGCCAGACAGCGCCGGGCCAGAAGATGGGCAAAGCCTGCTGTCGCATTTTGCCAATCTGTCGCGTGGGCAAACACGATTGGGCGGCGCTGGGAAAATCATGAGTGCGGCGGATGCGCGCGCGGCGCAAGATGCTGGACTGGATTTTGTAATGCTGGGTCGCGCAGCCATCCTGCACCATGATGCGCCCAAGCGGATCTGGATGGATCCGCAATTCACGCCTGCGACTTTGCCGGTATCGGCCGCGCATTTGCGCGGTGAAGGGCTTGGCCCGACATTTCTTGACTATATGCGCACTTGGAAGGGGTTCGTGGCGGACTAGGCGATCGTCCGCATCCGGATGATCGTTTGGTCCCGAAGCGCAGAGCGCTTCGGGTGGTTGTCAAAGCGGCGGCTGATTCCTAGAATCTCTCGATAATGATCGCCGGCGCCATACCGCCGGCTGCGCACATGGTGACAAGGCCGCGCTTGAGATCGCGCCGCTCCAACTCATCCAGGATTGTGCCAATCAGGATCGAGCCCGTGGCGCCAATTGGATGGCCCAGTGCCATTGCACCGCCGTTCACATTCACCTTGTCCCGATCAAGCTTGAGATCGCGGATGAATTTTTCCGCCACCACCGCGAACGCTTCGTTGATTTCGAACAAATCAATGTCCTTCACGGTCAATCCCGATTTCGCCAACACTTTTTTCGCCGCCGGCACCGGCGCGTTGAGCATCAGCGTTGGGCAGTCGCCGACATTGGCCATCGCAACCACGCGCGCACGGGGTTTCAGCCCATGCTTTGCGGCATAATCCGGCGACGTAAGCAGCACTGCGGCCGCGCCATCAACCACGCCGCTGGAATTGCCGGCATGATGGATGTGGGTGATTTTCAGATCCGTATATTTCTGCCGGATCAGGCCGCCATACGTTGTGCCGGCATCATCGAGCGGGAATGACGCCATTGCTTCAAACGAAGCCTTCAGCGCCGACAAGCCCTCGATTGTAGTATTGGGGCGCGGAAATTCTTCCCGATCAAGCGCGAGCGTTCCATCCTCTTTGTAGACCGGCACAAGGCTTTTGTTGAAGCGGCCTTGCTCGATCGCGATCATCGCGCGACGCTGGCTTTCCAGCGCCAGTTCATCCGTGGCCTGTCGACTGATGCCTTCCAATGTCGCGATCGCATCGGCGCACACCCCTTGATGGCTTTGCGGATGGCGCGCGCGCAAACGCAGATTGCCCGAATCCATCATCGGCGGCGCTTTCGGATCGGCAGTCGCTGCGGTATAGCTCATCATTTCTGTGCCGCCCGCGATGACGACATCTTCCATCCCGCTCATGATCGAAGCGGCGGCGATGTTCACCGTGGTGATGCCGGAGCCGCAAAACCGATCCAGTGTGACGCCAGAAGACCGGATGTCATAGCCCGCATCGAGGGCAGCCATGCGGCCAAGATCGCCGCCCTGTTTGCCGCGCTGCGAGGACGTGCCCCAGATGATGTCGTCGACGTCGGCGGTGTTCAGCGCGTTGCGCTCTGCAATCGCTTTCAGCACGGAGGCGGCAAGCTGTTGGGGGTGGATGTCGGCGAGCGCGCCTTTGCCAACCTTGCCGATCCCGCGCGGGGTGCGGGCTGTGTCAATGATATAGGCTTGCGGCATTGTGGCCTTCCTCTGGCGCGCGTTCATCGCGCGGTTGCACGGTGACTTTAAGGGTAGCGCAGCGCGGCCGGCGAGAAAAGGGGCGCTTACCCCCCGCGTTTCGCCCGCTCCGAGGCCAGCGCCTCATCATACATGCGCTCGGCCTCTTCCGGCGGCAGCGCCACGAACCCCCCAAGCGTGGCTTTGGTGCGCGCACGTGAGCCAATTGTGATGCCGCCATCCACCACCAGCGATTGCCCCGTGATGAAGCGGCCAGCATCAGAGGCGAGGTACAGACACGCCTCTGCGATATCGACGGGTTCGCCTGCTCGCGGCAGCGGCTGGAATTGCGCGCCTTGAAACGCCATCAACGCCGCGACTTGATCGGCCACTGCTGGATCATGATCGGCGCGCATCTTGCCCCAGATCGGCGTGGCGATCACGCCGGGGCAAATCGCATTGACGCGAATTTTGTGCGCCGCCAACTCGATCGCGGCGGCCTTCGAGAAATGGATCACCGCGCCTTTGAAGGTCGTGTAGGCGACCGGCGTTCCGCCCACAATAATCCCCGCCGCACTAGCCATATTGATGATGGCGCCGCCGCCGCGCGCCTTCATCGCACCGACGGCATGGCGCGTGCCGAGCGCGACCGAGCGCAACAACAGCGCATGGGTTTCATCCCAGCCATCGGCGTCCAAATCTTCCACCATCGCCGCCGTTCCCGGCGCGCCGGCATTGTTGATCACGATGTCGAGCCCGCCAAACAAACGCACCACTTCAGCGACAGCGGCGGCGATGGCTTCGGCGTTTCGCACATCGCAGTGCCGATAAGCGATGGCGTGGGGGAAGGCGGCAGCGAGGCTGGCCCCGCGATCGTCCTGGATGTCGGTGGCCAGCACTTTGGCTCCGTGGGCGGCAAATATTTCAGCCGCGGCCCGACCAATGCCGGACGCCGCCCCTGAAATCAGCGCAATCTTACCATCCAGG
>JBIKVO010000245.1:0-5059 GCA_044356795.1 Caulobacterales bacterium | reverse complement strand
ACCATCGTGGCCCATGCGGCCTTTGAAGTTTCGATTGGTCGAGGAAATGCACACTTCGCCATCCGCCAAAAGACCCGCACCCATGCCTGCACAAGCGCCGCATCCTGATGGCATGATGATCGCGCCGGCCTCGGCAAGCGTCGCCATCGTGCCATCTTTCACGGCATGCTCCATCGTTTGTGTTGATGCCGGCGCAACAAGCAAACGCACACCCCGCGCCACTTTTCGCCCTTTCAGGATACGCGCCGCCATGTGCAAGTCGTCAAGCTTGGCGCCGACGCAGGCGCCAAGATAGGCCTGATCGATGCGGGCTTTTCCCGCTTCGCTCGCGGGCATCGCATTTGTGGGGCTGTGCGGTGCGGCCACCTGCGGCGCGAGATCAGCCGCGCTCCACGCCCAGTCGGCCGCAAAAGTCGCGCCGTCATCGCTGCGCCATGTCAAGGCATCGTCCTCGACAACACCACCATGCGCGCTGATGTGCGCAAGCGTCGTGGCGTCTGGTGCAATGAGGCCTGTGTCATAGCCCAGTTCTGCACTCATGTTCGTCAACACCATACGCTCATCCATGCTCATGGCGTCGACGCTATCACCGACGAATTCAATCACTTTGAACGCATTGTCCATCCCCAGTTGACCGCATAAGAACAGCATCACATCCTTGGCGACAACAGCGTCACGGAATGCGCCAGTCCAGCGCACGCGATCGGTGTGCGGCGTCAAAATCCACGTCTCACCAGTCACCACAATCGCCAGCATGTCGGTCGCGCCGTAGCCCGCGATGAAGCAACCAAACGCGCCGCCATGGGACGAATGACTATCGCCGCCGGCGCAGAACATGCCAGGCCTCAACAAGCCGTTTTCCGGCATAATGGTATGACTAATCCCACGCATATCAAAAAAGCGCTCCACCCCGTAATCGCGCACAAAGTCGCGGGTCAGCTTCAGGATCGCGGCGCTTTCGGCATCGACGGCAGGGACATAATGATCCGACACAATCACAACCTTGGCCGGATCCCACAGCCCAGCCCCCAGGCGCTCCAGATGCCGGCGCCAGCGTCGCGGGCCGGAGCTGTCGTGGGCCATGGCCAAATCCACCCCGCATGTGACGATCTCACCGGGCTGCACCCGCTCCCGGCCTGCCGCGCGGGCGATGATTTTTTCGGCAAGAGTCGCCTGCACCATTGTTTTTGTTCTCTATTTTAGCCCGCGGACGCAGACTCAAACCCGCGCCCAGCGCCGATTTACGGTCGGGGGCTGGCGGTCGATAAGTATATTGGTATATCCAATGGCATCCGTCCACGCCCCTTCACCGATGAGACCGTTATGCCTGACGCCGGCGCCGTCCCCCCCATCACCTTCCGCTGGGAAGACCCGCTCCATCTGGAGGGCCAGCTGTCTGAAGATGAACGCATGGCGATGGACAGCGCCCGGGCTTATTGCCAGCGCAAATTATTCCCCCGCGTCTTATCCGCGGCGCGGGAGGAGCGTTTCGACCGCGAAATCATGACGGAGATGGGCGCCCTTGGCATGTTGGGCTCAACATTGCCCGAAACGTACGGCTGCGCCGGGCTTAATCATGTCGCCTATGGCCTCATTGCCCGCGAAGTCGAACGTGTCGACAGTGGCTATCGCAGTGCGATGAGCGTGCAAAGTTCGCTGGTCATGTATCCCATTTTCGCCTTCGGCACAGAACAGCAGCGCATGTGTTATCTGCCGAAACTGGCCACGGGGGAATGGGTCGGATGTTTTGGCCTGACGGAAGCGGATGGCGGCTCCGATCCTGGCGCGATGCGCACGCATGCCTGCCGGGTCGATGGCGGCTATGTACTGAATGGCGCCAAGATGTGGATCACCAATGCCCCGATTAGCGATCTTGCGGTGGTGTGGGCGAAACTCGACGGCGCCATTCGCGGATTTATCGTTGAGCGGGGGGACAAGGGCTTCTCAACACCCGCAATCAAAAACAAGTTGAGCCTGCGCGCCTCCATCACCGGCGAAATCGCGTTGGAAGATTGTTTCATTCCCGAAGATCGCCTGCTGCCAAACGTCAGCGGCCTGCGCGGCCCCTTCTCGTGTTTGAACAAAGCGCGTTACGGCATCGCCTGGGGCGTGATGGGCGCAGCGGAATTCTGCCTGCACCGATCCCGCGAGTACGCCAACGACCGCATCGTGTTTGGCAAGCCAATAGCGGCCACCCAACTGGTGCAAAAGAAACTCGCCGACATGCAAACCGAGATCGCACTGGGTCTGCAGGGATGCTTGGCGCTCGGCCGCATGATCGACGCCGGCGCCTGGGCGCCTGAAGCAATCTCGCTGATGAAGCGCAACAATTGCGGCAAGGCGCTGGATGTCGCGCGTGTCGCGCGCGACATCCACGGCGGCAATGGCATCGCGGACGAATATCACGTGTTGCGCGTCGCCACAAACCTCGAAACCGTCAATACCTATGAGGGCACGCACGATATCCACGCGCTGATTTTGGGGCGCGCCATCACCGGGCACGCGGCATTCTGATGTCGGCAGATGCACCGCCCACCGTCGCGCGCCACCCTTTACAGTGCTTTGTCTTTGCCTGTTGGGATGGGCCAGATGCACACGCGCTTCGCGCGCGCGACCTCGACGGACATCTCGCGCATGTTGAACGGCATTGGCGCGATTACATCATTGCCGGCCCCCTGCGGGCGCCCGGTGGTGAGGTGCTGATCGGTTCGATGTTCCTGGTTCTTGCTCCGACACTCGAAGACGCGTGGACGCTGATGCACGGCGATCCCTACATCGCGAATGGCCAATATGCCCGCATCGAGGCGCATCATCTCACGCAATCGATCGGCCAATGGATCGGCGGTAAAGTCTGGGAAAACGCCGAGTATATTCGCCATCGCGCTGCCGGGGGCCTGGTCACAGCTCGCCCAGCGACACCAGCCCCGGATTCCTCAATCTATCATGCGCGCGGCGTCGAATAAGGGATCGGGGAAATCTCATGTCGCGCCCAACCGCTACCCGCCAACCGCCCGACCAGCCTTCCGCTTCACTGCTTTCGCCGGCCCTGCTTGATGCCCGCGCGCCAACACCGCTTTATCATCAGGTGTTCAGCGTTCTGCGCGATCGCATTCGCACCGGCATTGACGCGCCAGGATCGGTGTTGCCCGGTGAGCAGGAATTCACGCGCCTATTTGGCGTATCGCGCATCACCGTCAAGCGCGCCTTGAACGAATTGGCGGCGGCGGGTCTTGTCAGCCGTCACCGCGGGCGCGGCACCGTCGTGACGTTCAATCCATCGCTGCCGGTGGTGAAGGGCAGTTTTGAGAATCTGCTCGCCAATCTCCGCATCATGGGGCTGACTACCGCGGTATCTTTGATTGATGCGCGGATCTTGCCTGCGCCTGCAGATGCGGCCGAAGCTTTAGGCCTGTCAACAGGCGTTTTGGTGCAACGCGCTGTCCGCGTTCGCCGGATTGAAGGCCAACCGTTTTCCCATTTGCTGACTTTTGTTCCCGCCGATATCGCAGGCCGCTTTGTCGCCAATCAATTGGCGACAACCCCGCTCTTGCGCCTTTTGGAAGCGGCGGGTTTCGCCGCCGTTGAAGCAGAACAATGGATGACGGCAAACGCCGCAGATTCAGAACTAGCGGCGGCTTTAGAAGTCGGGGTTGGCGCACCATTGATGCGGATTGTGCGCGTGATGCGGGACGCTGAAGGCCGCGCGATCGAAATGCTCACCGCCCATTATCGCCCCGAACGGTTTCAGCATCACATGCGCCTGACACGTCGTCGCCGCAATGGCGCGGACGAATGGATCTGACGGCGCCATGTCCGATTGGTTTCTCGCTTTGGCAACGCTCGCGCACATTCTTGTGTTTGTGTACTGGCTTGGTGGTGATCTCGGCGCGTTTTATGCGTCCACAATCCTCACCGATGATCGCCAACCCACACCGGCGCGGATGGCGGCGGCGCGTGTCTTGTCCGCCATCGATATGGCGCCGCGCACGGCTCTGATCTTGGCGGCTCCAACCGGCGTCCTTCTGGGCGTTGTTAGAGGATGGCTTGATTGGCCCTGGTGGAGTGTTGCGCTGCTCATCGCGGCTTCACTGGCTTGGTTAATCCTGGCGTGGATCATTCATCTGCGGCACGCAGCCGCGGGCGGCTTGTTGCGCCGGATTGATCTTGGCGTGCGATGGGCCGCCGTGATCGCAATCCTCGCGCTTGCGACCAACATAGTGCTCGTGTCGCATATGTTTTTGCAGATCAAGCTCGCGTGTCTGGCTGGCGCCATTGTGTGCGGCCTTCTCATTCGCGCGACCCTGGCGCCTTTCTCGCACGCCTTCAGCGCGTTGGCGCGCCACGGTCCAAGCGAAGATGTCAACGCAACGATCCGGACGTGTCTTGCACGGGCACGGCCTTTCGTTTTGCTGATATGGGCGCTTTTGACCATTGCTGCGCTCACGGGCATCGCAAAACCCTATTGAATTTTGGTCTCTCAATCGGACGCATGGAGATTTCGATGGCTGATGGTCTGGCGGCGCCCTTCATTGATCATCTGCGCCAAGTGTTAGGCCCGGCGCAGGTGAACACCGATTTTGAAACGCGCGCGCTGATGAGCCAGGATATTTACAGCACCGGCGGCCTTGCAGCCGCAGTTGCGACACCGGGCACGACAGCCGAAGTGGCCGAAGTTGTCGCTTCTGCGCAGCGCAACGGTGTTGTTGTTTTGCCGCGCGGCGGCGGCATGAGCTATACTGGCGGTTACATCGCCGCTCATCCCGGCGCGATCGTGCTCGATTTGTCCCGCCTCAACCGCGTGATCGAAGTCAACACGCAAGACATGTATGCCCGCGTCGAAACCGGCGCGACCTGGGCGGACTTGCACGCAGCCTTGCGCGAAAAAGGTTTGCGCACGCCATTTTGGGGGCCGTTATCGGGATTGTCGTCCAGCATCGGCGGCGGCCTGTCGCAGAACAACGCCTTCTTCGGCGCGGGCTATTACGGACCAACGGCCGATAGTGTTGTCGGCGTCACGGTCGTGCTTGCAGATGGGTCTGTTGTCTCAACCGGGGCCGGC
>JBIKVO010000418.1:0-3013 GCA_044356795.1 Caulobacterales bacterium | reverse complement strand
AACAGGCGGCATCGGCGATCTCCATTGACGCCTATGAATTAGTGTTTGATGGCAATGGGAATCCCAACTGGCGATTTATGAGTGCGTGACCTAGAGTGTTCGTCTCTGGATGAAGGTCTGGGGGCTGGCGCGTCCGCGCGCGCAACTTTAGGATCGTTCGTCAATGCGCTGAAATGTTGGCCAAGAACCGACGCTCTTGAATACCAAGGAAAGCCAAGAATGACCCGTTTTTCCGTTGGCCCTGTCGGCGCCGCTTTGCTTGCTGTGGCAGTGTCGGCGTGTGCGTCCAGCCCACAGTCTGGTCCGGGCAATGTGCGTCTGGCCTTTGGGGAAGCGATTGAACGCCCGGTGATTGACGCATTGATCCTTCTTGATCTGGACGCCGATGGCGATCGCCGGATCACCCTGTCGGAGGTGGAGCAGCGCGCGGGCGCCCTGTTTTCCAAGGCGGACGCCAATGGCGATGGGCAGATCGGCGGCATCGAGTTACGCGCTTTCGGCGAGGCGGTGGGCGGCACGGCGGAGGCCGCACCTCTGTTGGTCGCGATGGACCGGAATGGCGACGGGGCGGTGCGCCCTGACGAGTTCCGGCAATACTATGCCGAGCGCCTCAACGGTCTAGACGACGATGATACTGGCGTCGTCACGCGCGCCGAGCTGATCGAAGAGATCGCGCCGCCCAGCCGTCCGCGCCCGGAAGTCGTGAGAGAGCCTTGATGCTCCCGGTGATGCGGCGCGGTGCGCCGATCACTGCCGGCACGGCGTGATGTCTTTCGGTTCCGGCGGTTCGGGTGCGGGCTCGAAAATCGCTAGATATCCGCCGCCGCCTGGCAGGCTGTGGAAGCCCCTCTGAACAAAGCCCACCGCCGCCATCTCGCACCTTAGCAGCGCCGACGGCATGCCATGTTCCGGGATCGGCTTGTCACCCTCCACCACCGCCACGCGTCCGCCCGGCTTCAGCGCCGCATGCAGGCGCCATACCAGGGCGTAGGGCTCCTCCACTTCGTGATACATCCGCACCATCAGTGCGAGATCGACCGATTGCGGCGGCAGCCGCGCATCGTCGGCATAGCCCAGGATGGTGGTTACATTCGCAAGGCCCTCGCGGCGCACACGCTCGCCCAGCCGGTCAACAAATTGCGGCATGATGTCATTGGCGAAGATGCGCCCAGTCGGCCCCACAATCGGCGACAACCGCACCGTGTAATAACCGCGCCCAGCCCCAATATCGGCGATCGCCATGCCAGCGCGCACGCCCAACAGTCGCGTCACTTCGGCGGCTTCACGATCATTGTCGCGGGCGATTTCATCAGAATACTGGTCGGACACGATCGGCGCCACCGGGCGATCGGGCTTGGGGAAGCGCTGGCCATCCTCGCTGACGCCCGCACGCGGCGAGGGCGGCATGGTGATGGCTGGGCCGGGCCCGCACGCCGCCACGATCGCCGCCGCGACAGCTATTCCGAGCACCCAGGGTCGCATCGCGCCTCTCCTTAATGGTCCAGCAAGCCACATATAGCCCTGAACCATGCATCGCGATAAGAGCCCTTGCATGATCGATCCTTCACGACTGCCGGCGGTGCGCGGCAGGCTTCTGTTTAACGCGCCATTGGCCCCGTTTACCTGGTTTCGGGTCGGCGGCCCGGCCGATATTGTATTCCTGCCGGCCGATCGCGATGATCTGGCCGCCTTTCTGGCGGGCTTGCCGGGCGATATTCCAGTGACGCCGTTGGGTGTGGGATCGAATGTGATCATTCGCGATGGCGGGATTGCGGGCGTGGTGATCCGGCTTGGCGGGCGTGCGTTCGCGCAGGCACGCGAGCAAGATGGCGATCGGTTGGAAGTGGGCGCAGCACTGCTCGATACGAAAGCGGCGGATGCCGCGGCCGACTTGGGCTTGACCGGGCTTGAGTTTCTGGTCGGCATTCCTGGCACGATCGGCGGTGCGCTGCGGATGAATGCGGGTTGTTATGATCGCGAGATCAAGGATGTAATGGTGTCGGCCCATGGCGTGGATCGGGCGGGCCGCCCCCGGGATTTTACACCCGCGGATGCCGATTTCTCCTACCGTCATGCCGCGTTCCCCGAGGATGTGATCTTCACGCACGCCGTGCTGCAAGGCGCACGCGCGGACGATGTTGGACTGATCCGTGAACGGATGAATGAGTTTCGCAGCCGGCGCGAAGCGGCCCAACCGATCCGCGACAAAACCGGCGGCTCGACATTCGCCAACCCCGATCCGCCCGGCACGCCGAACCAGCGCAAGGCTTGGCAGCTTGTCGATGCCGCGGGTCTGCGCGGACATCGGATTGGCGGTGCGATGGTGTCGGAGAAACACTGCAATTTCTTGATCAATACCGGCGATGCGAGCGCTGCCGATATTGAAGCGCTGGGCGAGCATGTGCGCGCGGTTGTGCGCGAAAAGTTTGGCGTGAATTTGCGTTGGGAAATTAAGCGCATCGGGCGGGCATGACGCGTTTAGAGGGGCTTTGCGGGCCGTCAGTGCGCTTGCCGCGCTATTCGAGAACAATCGCTGAAATCTGGCGTCCATAGTCCTTTTCGCCCATCAGCACGCTGCGGCGATAACTGAAAAAGGCCACCGCATCGGACGCGGTGTCAAACGGCAGTGCTTCAACACGCGCGATCTGTTCTGCACGCAAAATCGCGGTGCAAAATCCCGGCACATCAAAGTGCAGCCGATCCCTTCGACCGGTGCGGAAAAACGCATCGCTGCGGGCGTCGGCGGCGATGGCGCTTTCGCGAAACTCCGGCCCGACCTCATAGCTTGGTTGGCGGATGCATGGGCCTATGGCGGCGACGATGCGGTTGCGGGCGGCGCCCAAGCTTTCCATGGCGTGCAGCGTGGCCTGCAACACGCCGCCAATGGCGCCTTTCCATCCGGCATGGGCGGCGCCAATGACACCGGCGTCGGCGTCGGCGAGTAATACCGGCGCGCAATCCGCCGTCAGAATGCCAATCGCCAAACCCGGTGTGGCGGTCGCCATCGCATCGG
>JBIKVO010000026.1:0-14239 GCA_044356795.1 Caulobacterales bacterium | reverse complement strand
GCGTATCCACAATGACGCACAGCGGCGAATGAATCTGATACAGGCTCAATAGGTTTCCCGGATCGGCGCCAAGCGCGCGCGCCACCCTGGCGCGATTGTCCGCGATCGCTGGCGCGTCGTCGCCCGATCCCGGCCCGCAATTCAAGCTGGCGTATATCCCGCCTGAAACACCACCCTCGCGGCCGTAAAAGCCGTGACGCACGCGGGGCAACGCCTCCAACGCCGTCGACACAAAGCGTGGCGGACCGTCTGGCGTATCGGTTAAAATCCGGCGGGCGGCGAGAGTGCGGGCGTCGACAGACATAGAACTTTGAACAAGCTCCCCATCTCGCGCGGATCAATCAGGCGCGACAGTTGG
This sequence comes from Caulobacterales bacterium, assembly GCA_044356795.1. Lineage (GTDB taxonomy): Bacteria > Pseudomonadota > Alphaproteobacteria > Caulobacterales > Aquidulcibacteraceae > JBIKVO01. Next base: position 13,881 of record JBIKVO010000026.1, on the reverse strand, counting down.
CGGGCGATGACGCTGGCCTTGTCGGGCCGACTTTCACACAGGCGCGCCGCGCGGGCCTCAATGCCCAAAGCGCACAGGAACTCAGACTGTGATATTGGTCCGTGAACGGCAAGGCCTGATGCATGTGCGTGATCCGCCAGGGCTGCAAAATCCACATGCGCGGTCAGATCGGCGCCGCCGGGATCGGCGAGGGGATCAACTTTTTGATGATGCGCGATGGCTTGCAAGGTGTCGCTGGGAGAGGGCATGGCGGCGCCGTAATCAATGATCAGGCAGCGGCCGGGCGCGACGATCAGTCGGCGCGCGATCGTGTCGACCAGCGCCGCCATGCCGGAGGCAATCTCCGCGATCGCGCCCACTGGCGCTGATCGCAACGCCGCCGGGATCGCGGCATCATGGGGCAGCGGCGACTGTGCCAGCCCAAAGCACAAGGCGCCGCCTTGAAGGCCGATCAAACGCTCGCGCCAGCCGTCAGTCTGGCGGACGAACTGGCGGATCGGCAGGCAATCGAAGAATTCGTTGGCGATGATCAAGGAGGGGCCGGGCGCGATGGCGTCGAGGTGATCAACACTGCGCGCGGCTGCGCCGACGGCTGCCAGCGCTGCGGTCTGGGCGTGTTTCAGCGTGGCGTTGATTTCAACCAGCGTCATATCAAACGCGCCCGCCGCATCGGCCTGTGTGCGGATCACCCGCCATGCGTCGCTGCTTAAGGCGCCAGTGCCGGGGCCAAGTTCGATCCACGCGCAAGGGGCAGGCGCCCCGATGGTGCGCCATTCATGGACGCCCCACGCGCCGATCAATTCGCCAAACATCTGCGACACAATCGGCGCAGTGATAAAATCGCCAAACACGCCAGCGGCATCATCGAGCAGCGCCCGCGTGGTATAATAGCCGCCATTTGGATCATACAGGGCCGCCGCCATATATTGCGCAACCGTGATGGGTCCGGTCTCAGCGATGAGTGCGGCGAGGCGTTGTTTCAGCACGTTTACGCAGGCTTTGCCGCAGCGGGATTGGCGCGCCGGATCAGCCACCAGCCAAGCGCAATCATCGGCAGGCACAGCAGCATCCCCATCGTTATATAGCCGCGCAATGCATCCGGCATCTGGCTGTCGGGCTCGCGCACCAATTCCACTAATCCGCGGAACACGCCGTATCCCAGCAGGAAAACGCCCGCCGCCGTGCCTGGGCGTTCCAGGATGCCTTTGCGGAACACCAGATATCGCATCAGGATAAACAGCACCGCGCCTTCCAAAAGCGCCTCGTATAACTGGCTGGGATGGCGCGGCGTGGTGAACGCCAAGACATCACCTGCGGCGTTCTTCTGCGGGAAAATCACCCCCCATGGCAGGGTGGTTTCGCGACCATACAACTCGGCATTAATGAAATTCGCGATGCGGCCGAAGAATAATCCGATCGGCGCCGCGCACGCCACCATATCACCAACGGTGAATAGATTGAGCTTATACTGGCGTGCAAACGCCCACACCGCAATCCCCATGCCGATCAAGCCGCCATGGAAAGACATACCGCCTTCCCAGGTTTTGAAAATGCGCATCGGATCGGCGGCGATGAGCTGCCGTTCAAAATCCGAGGGCAGCATGTAAAACAAGACATATCCAAGCCGTCCGCCGATGATCACCGCCAGTGTCGCCCAGAACAGGAAATCATCAGCCTGCGGCACTGTCAGTCCCGGCGCTTTATCTCTGCCCCAGACCGGCTTGCGTATCAGGTGGACCATGTAGCGCCAACCAAGCACCAGCCCGGCGATCCAGGCCAGCGCATACCAGCGGATATGCAGCGGTCCGAGCGTGACGCCGCCAAGCTCAAACGGGCCGATGGAAAACAAAATAGGGTTGAAGTCGGGAAACGGGATCGCAGCGGCAAACCCGCCAAGCCCCTCCCCGGTAGATGCCGCCCAGCCGTTGATCAGTCCGCTTAACTGCGCATCGAGCATCGCATCGATCCCTTATCGCGGCCGGTGCGCTTGTCTTGCTCCGGCCGCATCCTTACTTTGCCCGCGTCAGTACCAGCCTGAAGGCGGAAAAGTCCATGCAATCCACCAGCTCCATCCTTGACGATGTCGCCCGTCTGATGACCACCGGGATTGGCATGGCCCAGGGCGTCCAGGACGAAGCCAAAAGCTTCATGCGCGCCCAGGCGGACCGGTTTGTGGCCGACATGGACCTGGTGACGCGCGACGAGTTTGAAAGCGTCAAGGCGATGGCGCTGGCCGCGAAACAAGAGTCGGCAGACCTGCGCCAACGGCTGGAGCGGCTGGAGGCTCTGCTCAGCGGCTGCCAAAGCGCGGGGTAGGGGCGCGCGACGCTCAACACCACCAAACAGCCACATCTTGTTGCCGCGCAGCGGTTTGGCGACGTATATTGTGTCGGGGTGACGATTCGCGACTCATCGGGTACTGGCCTGATGGGCGTGAGCGCCAAGGAAGATCTACCGGGCGGCGTCGCCGCTCGGTTCGTGATCATCGCCAACGCTTGGGGGCGCTCATGGAACTGTCGCTCGAACACGACATCGAAGACCTGGATCCGATGGATCTCGTCGAGTCCGTCCTTAGTGCCGATGACCGGTTCACGGTTGAACGCACCGACGACGGCGACGTTCAGTTCATCTTTGCAGATGTCGCCCCGGGCGTCGTCGGCCATGTGGCGTGGCGCGCCGAATTGCCGGCCGTGCTGTTCACGCTGGCCTTCCCTGACAAGGCGCCGCCGGAAAAGCTGGCGGACGCTCAGCGCCTCAGTGCGATCATCAATGAGCATCTGTGGCTTGGTCACTTCGACGTCTGGTCCGACGACGGGGCGATCATGTTCCGACACGCCGTCGCGATGATCGGGCGCAGCGAGTTGGTCCCCGGTGAGGTGCAGGCGATGATGGCCGCCAGCATGGACGCCGCCGACCGTTTTTTGCCGGCCTTCGCGCTGCTGCTGGCGGGCGGTCAAACCCCGGAAGAGGCAGCACAAGTGGGCCTGTTTGACATCGTAGGCGAGGCCTGATGCCCATTGAACAGCCCGCCGTGGCGCTGGTTGGGGCGGGCCAGATGGGCGGGGCCATGGTGCGCGGCTGGCTTAACGCGATCCGCCAGGGCGGCGGACTGACGCTGAGCGTGCTGGAGCCGCACTTCGACGAGCAGTTGGAGCGTGAGCTGGCGGCGGCCGGCGCGGTGCTGAATCCGCCCAATCCTGGCGCCGCCGACATCGTCGTGTTGGCGGTGAAGCCTCAGGCGTTGTCGCAGATCGCGCCCGGCGCCAAGCCGTTCATCGGGCCGGCCACGATCGTGCTGTCGATCATGGCCGGCGTGACGATCACAAACCTGTCGCGCATGTTCGGGGTGGAGCGGATAATCCGCGCCATGCCGAACACGCCCGGTCAGATCGGTCATGGCGTGACGGCGTTTGTCGCAAGCCCTGCGTGCCGGCCTAGCGATGTGGCGCTGGCGGAGCAATTGTTGTCGCCGCTGGGGCTGGTGGAGCGGGTGCCGGCTGAACGCCTGATGGATGTGGTCACGGCGGTGTCGGGCTCTGGCCCGGCTTATGTGTTCTTCCTGGCCGAGGCTTTGGCCGCCGCGGCGGAGGGCGAGGGGTTGGACCGCGAAACCGCAGCCCGCCTTGCCCGACAGACTGTGGCAGGCGCCGGCGCCTTGATGCTGGAAAGCGGTTTAAGCGCGGGTGAGTTGCGCCGGCAGGTGACATCGCCCGGCGGCACCACACAGGCCGCCCTCGATGTGCTGCAGGCCGGTGATGGTCTTGCCCCGGTGCTGCGGCGCGCCGTACAAGCGGCCGCACAACGCTCGAAAGAGCTTGGAAAAGGCGCAGAAAGCACATGATCATGATCGACCCTGCGGTGAAGCGCGCATTTGGCTCTGCTGCCTTGACTGTCGCTGTGGAAGGCCCGTGGCGGGAAGTGACAGTGTTCACCATTGCACGTGCGGCCGGTCGTGAAGCGGCGGACTTTGTGGGGCTCGCGCCGGTGGATGCGTTGGAGGCTGCGGAAGATGTGTTTGATCACGCAGCCGCGCGCGGTTTGACCGGGGTGGACGAAGCTTCTAGTCTGAGAGATCGCCTGTTTGACATCATCATGCGCCGGTTCGAGGCGATGGAGCCGCATCGCGCCGCGGTGCTGGTGTTGGAGCGGGCGTTGGCGGGTGATCCGGTGGGACAGGCCGGGCTGTTTGCGCGGGCGGGAAAAACGGCCCGCTGGCTGCTGACGCTGTCGGGGCAGGATGCGGGTGGTCCCGGTGGTGCGGCGAAGGTGCAGGGTCTGGCCTATGTGCTGACGCAGGCGCGTGCGGCCTGGCGCCTGGATGACAGCGGCGATTTCGTGAAGACGATGGCAGCCCTCGACAAACATCTGCGCCAGGGCGAGGAATGGCTGCAGCGGTTTGGTATGGCGCCGCCGGAAAAGCCGGCCGAGAAAAAGCCAGACGCCGCATGATGAGGCGCTTCTTTGCATTGTCACAGGGCAGGCGTAGGCTCCCGGTCATCCCATGACCATGAGGGGGGCCCATGAAGCGCTTTTTCGCTATCAACGATGTTGAGAAGATTGACCTAAGCACGCTGACCAATCAGCTGCCGCGGGCGCGATCGGCCAGCGCCGCCGCCAACCAGGTGGCGTATGTCAAAGCCATCCTGGCGTCTTACGAAATGCTGCGCACGCACAACATCAATACGGCCTTGCGCCTCTCTCATTTTATTGGGCAGGGCCTGATTGAAACCGGATGGCTGACGGCGGTTGAAGAAAATCTCAATTACCGCGCCGATCGCTTGATGGCGATATTTCCGCGCTATTTCAAAACCACCGAAGAGGCGCGCGCTTATGCTGGCAATCCGGAAAAAATCGCCAACCGGGTTTATGCTAATCGCATGGGTAATGGGCCGGAATCGTCGGGCGACGGCTGGCGCTATCGCGGGCGCGGATTTTTCCAATTGACCGGCAAAGACAATTATCGCCGCTTCGGTGAAATGTCGGGCATTGATCTGGTCAGCGATCCCGACATTATCGCGCGCGATTTGGAAATGTCAGTGCGAGTGGCGGCTGCCTATTTTGATAAAGCGGGACTTGGCGCCTTTGCTGACGCCAATAATGGGGAGGCAGTGTCGCGCGGGGTAAATCTGGGCAATCCGCGGGTTTCGAAAGCAGCGCATGGCGAGACGGAGCGTTTGGACTGGACATCGCGCGCCTTGACGCTGGTGCGTAATCCGCAATCGCTTGTCCCGCCGAGTGTGAATGATCCCAGCGCGCCGCCGGCGGCGCCGGCCGATCCCGATACCCTCGCGCCCGGCGCGTCCGGCGACAAAGTGCAGGCGTTGCAACGGGATCTGATTTCGTTGGGCTATGGGGAAGCGCGCGAGAACGGCGTATTTGGCGCCGGCACCAAGCGCGCGCTGCAAGCGTTTCAGCGCAGCCAGGGATTGACCGAAACCGGCGTCACCGATCCCGCCACCCGCGCCGCGCTGGATCGCGCTTTGGGCCCGGTTCCAGATCCCGCGCCCGGCGCGCCGCCGGCCCCCGATCCGGGACCGCCGCCGCGCCCGCCGATCGACACGACGCCCGCCGAAAAACCGTTGTCGCACAGCCGTACAATCTGGGGCGCGATTTTGGCGGGCGCGGCCGGCGCGATTGAATTCATCCGTGGCCAATTTGCGCATGTGGCGGCGTTGTTTCCGGTTATTGAAACGCCCTATGGCGGCTTCAATACGGTGTGGATTCTGGCCTGCCTTTTGGCGATCGGCGTGATCCTAGTGATTTACGCGCGTATTGATGATCGCAACAAAAAGAAGCGCTGATCGTCAGGAAAATCGCGCCAATCCCTCCGCGATGGCCGGATCGACCTGGACATCGCGCGGGGCCAGCGCGCGCGCTAAACGCAGGCCCGACAAACTGCGCGCCCGGGACAGTGCGACATAGGTTTGACCTGGCGCAAAAGCGCCGCGGCCCAAATCAATCATCACGCTGTCTAACGTCATCCCTTGCGCTTTGTGAATGGTCAGCGCCCAGGCAGGTGCAAGGGGAAACTGCACATAGCGGAACTCTTCCTTCACCTCGAGGGCTTGGGCGTTTTCGTTCCACTGCCAGCGCGCCTGCGGCCATGTTGCGCGGCCCACTTCCACCGTCTCGCCCGATGCATCGATGCGCACCTCGACCACCTCTTCGGCAAAAGCCGTCACCTCGCCAAGACTGCCATTGACCCAGCGGGCCTGTGAATCGTTTTGCGTAAAGATTACCCGCGCGCCGATTTTCAACGGCAAACTCATCGGCGCCGGCCAGCGATCGGGCGATTGCGTTTTTGGCGGTTCACCTTTGAAACCGCCCGCAAACACCGCCTGCGGCCCCGCCAACGCGGCAAGCCCGCGGGCATTGTAATTGTCGGCCACAGCATTGGTGCCGGCAAGCAGGATTGGCGGTTGGGCGGGCGACGGCTGGTTGAGGCACGTCGCGTTCAGCGCGTCTAACGCATCCGCCACCCCCCGCCGTTCGCGGATCGCGCTGAGCATGTCGATGAAATCCTGATCGGTCTGGCGGTGCACGGTTTCGAGATCGAAGCGGGCGACATCATGATTGCGCAGCACATGCGCTGAAAAGGCAAACGGGCTTGGATAGCCCGCCTCTTCCAGCATGCGGCCTTCATCGCCGCGCACGACCGGCGGCAATTGATAAAAGTCTCCGACCAGCAACATCTGCACGCCGCCAAACGGCTTTTGCGAACGCCGCGCCGTTCGCAGATGGCTGTCCATCGCGTCCAGCACATCGGCGCGCAGCATCGACACTTCATCAATAATGAGGCGCTTCAATCGACGCGCCGTCTGTGTGAAAAACCAACTGGGCTTTTCTGAAAGGCCAATCAAAGGGCGTGGCGGAAAGCCAAAAAACGAATGCACCGTTTGCCCGCCGATATTCATCGCCGCAAGGCCTGTTGGGGCCAGCAAGGCGGTTGGTATGGGCTGTGATCGTGTTAGCCCACGGATGAAATAGCTTTTGCCGGTGCCGGCCCTGCCGGTCAGCAGCACGATCGGCGCGCCGCCTTCCAACGCGCTGCGGGCGGCGTTTGCGGGATCGAAGGCGGGGGACGAAGGCGAAGGGGCGGGCGGGCGAGTCATGCGCCTGTTTACCTTGTTTGATGCAAATTCGGCTACCGCGTTGCCATGACACCGTTCGAATCAGGCCGCGCAGCGCTGGCTGCGCGCGATTGGCCCGCAGCCAAAGCCGCTTTCACGCAAGCCGCCGCCGCCGCACCGGAAGCGGCCGGGCCCTGGATTGGCCTGTCGCGCGTGCATCGGTTCACGGGCGCTGATGAACAGGCCGAATCCTGTCTCGCCCAGGCCCTCGCGCGCGAGCCCCACAATGTCGATGCGCTCAACAATCTCGCGCAATTGCGCCGGGCGCGGGACCCTGAAGGGGCGACAGCGCTCCTCGTGCGCGCCCATGCTGGCCGGCCGAAAGACGCAACGATCTTCCTCAATCTGATGGGCCTGTTGGGCGAGCGTCGCAAACACGATCATGCGATCCGTCTGGCGCGGGCGTGGCTGGCGGATGCTCCGGGAACAGCATTCGTTCACACCGCGCTGGCTGAGGCGTTGTTTGGCGCGACGCAGTACGAAGCGGCGCTGGACGCCGCCGGCGCCGCGCTGGCGATGGATGCGTTTCAGACCGGTGCGCGATTGGTGGCGGCGCAGGCGCTTGATGGTTTGGGCCGCCATCGCGAGGCGTTGACGATGGCGCGCACCGCCTTCAGCCTCCGCGGCGGCGACGTCAAGGCGCGCCTGGTTTTGGCGCAATGCCTGGCCAATAGCGGCGAAACCGCCGAAGCGTTGGCCCTGGCCAAGCTGGCCGCCGCCGCAAGCCCGGGCGATCCCAAGGCCGCACTGACGCTGGCGCGGGCGGCGTTTCTGGCTGGGCGCTATGATCTGGCGTGGCCGGCTTTTGAGCAGCGCTGGGCGGTGTCACCGGGCGGTCCGCCGAAGGTTCCAGCGCGGCCCTGGCGCGGGGAGGATGTCGCGGGCAAAACCGTGCTTTTGGTCGCAGAGCAGGGGCTGGGCGATACCATCCATTTCGCCCGCTATGCCTGGGAGATCACGGCACGCGGGGGGCGGGTGATGCTGCATGGCCCGGACGACCTCGCCTGCCTGTTCACGCGCGCGCCGGCGGGGATCCGGTTCGCCGGCGCGTTTGACCCTGCAAATATCGATTATTGGGCGCCTTTGCTTTCGGCCCCGTGGCTGCTTGGGATGACCGCGCCGATGGCGCCGCCGCCGGGTTATGTCAGCGCGCCGGCGCACCGCTCGCCCCCGGCGGCGCTGGCGGGGCCTGGCGTCAAGGTTGGGCTGGTGTGGGCGGGCAATCCCGATCATCCCAATGATGCGCTGCGATCGGCGGGGCTTGCGGCCTTGTCGCCGCTCCTGGCCACGCCGGGGGTCCTGTTTTTCTCGCTGCAGAAAGGGGCGGCCGCCGCGCAGCGCACGGCTCTGGGCCTGGACGACATGATCTGCGATTTGGCGCAGCTGCTGGGTGATTGGGGCGATACCGCTGCGGCCCTCGGCAGGCTGGACCTGTTGATCAGCGTCGACAGCGCGCCCGCGCACTTGGCCGGCGCCTTGGGTCGGCCCGTGTGGATTGCCGCACCGTTCAGCCCGGATTGGCGCTGGGCTCCAACCGGCAACGCCGCCCCTGCGAGCGAGGCGCCATGGCATCAGACTGCATGGTATCCTGGCGCTCGGATTTACCGCCAATCCCAAGAGCGAGACTGGACGGGGCCGGCCGCGCGCATGGCCGCCGACCTCGCCGTTCTCGTCGAACGCCTCATGCGTGGCGAAGGGCTTGGTCCAGATCAGCGATAAGGTCGTCGGCGCTTTCCACGCCCACGGAAATGCGGATCAGGGCCGGTGTGATCGAGAACTTTTTCAGTTCCTCGATCGGCATGCCGGAATGGGTCATGGCGGCGGGGTGGGAGGCCAGCGTCTCCGTACCCCCAAGGCTGACGGCAAGCTTGATCACCTGCAGATGATCCAGCAGGGCGAAGGCCTCCTTCTCCCCGCCTTTGACTTCAAAGCTGAAGGTGGAGCCGGCGGACTTGTTCTGGCGCTCGTGGATGGCGCGGTCCGGTTGGTCTTTGGGCAGGAAGTCGAGATACCAGACATTCGCGACCTTCGGATGGTCGCGCAAAAACGCCGCCACTTTCCGGGCGTTGGAGGCGCTTGCCTCCATCCGCAGCTTGAGCGTCTCCAGCGATCGCATCAGCAGCCAGGCGGTATGTGGGTCGCACATGGTGCCGAGCGTCGAGCGCATTCGGCGCACGGGCTGCAGCCAGCCTCTGGCCCCTGACGCGCCGCCAGCGATCAGGTCCGAGTGGCCGCCCACATATTTGGTCAGCGAGGTCACGACGATATCGGCGCCGTGTTGGATCGGACTGGAAAATACCGGACCCAACATGGTGTTGTCGACGATCACTGGCGGGCGGGTGACGCCGTCCGAGAGCTCTTCTGCGACCGCGCGGGCGGCGGCGATGTCGACCAGCCCATTGGTCGGGTTGCCGGGGGTTTCGAGGAAGATCGCCCCGACCCGGCCGGCCTTCTGCGCCTTTTTGGCGGCTGCCTTCATCGCCTTGACGCCGCCTTCGACCTCAAACCCCACCTGCGTCACGCCGAATTCAGGCAGGATGGAGTGGATCAGCGTTTCGGTGCCGCCATAGATTGGCTGGCTCTGTAGCACCACATCGCCAGGGCGCAGATATGCAAACAAAACCGTGGAAATCGCCGCCATGCCGCTGGCGAAGGCAAGGCTGGCCTCGGCCTCGTCCCAGATTGCTAGGCGGTCTTCCAGCACCTCAAGATTGGGGTTGTTGAAGCGCGAATAGACAAGGCCGGGCTCTTCCCCAGGGCCAAGCTTGCGCCGGCCCTGAATGGTGGCGAAGAAGTCCTTGCCGTCCTGGGCGCTTTTGAACACGAAGGTGGAGGTGGAGAATTGCGGCGGTTTCAGGCTGCCTTCCGAGAGCATCGGGTCATAGCCATAGCCCATCATCAGGGTTTCCGGCGCCAAAGGGCGGTTGCCGAGGGTGCGTTTACGCCAGGTCTTGCCGCCTTGGGCTTTAGCGGTGGCGGGAGGGGCGGAGCTTGGCTTTTTGGCCATGGGGCGAATCCTTCTGACAGCAGCGCCTGTGTAGCCCGAGTGGCGTGGGCCCCACAAATCCGCCGGATTTGCCCGTTCGATCCAATCCGTCTATGCACGCCCCTCTTTCAAGGGACTTCCCATGCAACGCGCCCTCAGCGTCGCCCGCGCCGACAATTTTCCCGAATGGTACCAGGCCATCGTCAAAGAAGCCGATCTGGCCGAAAATGCGCCCACCCGCGGCTGCATGATCATCAAACCGTGGGGCTATGGTCTGTGGGAACAGATCCAGGCGGAGTTGGATCGCCGGATCAAGGACACCGGCCACGACAATTATTATTTTCCGCTCCTGATCCCATTGTCGTTTTTGGCGACGGAGGCCGATCATGTCGACGGCTTTGCCAAGGAAATGGCGGTGGTGACGCACCATCGCTTGAAGATGCTGGATGGGAAGCTGCAGCCTGATCCCGATGCGGCGCTGGCCGAGCCGCTGATCGTGCGCCCGACTTCAGAAACAATCATTGGCGATGCGTTTTCGCGTTGGATAAAAAGCTATCGCGATCTGCCAGTTCTGCTGAACCAGTGGGCCAATGTGATGCGTTGGGAAATGCGCACGCGACTGTTCCTGCGAACGGCGGAGTTTCTCTGGCAGGAGGGCCACACCGCCCATGTCGACGCTGCTGATGCGATGGCGCACACGATGCGCATGCTGGAGGTGTATCGCAGCTTTGCCGAAGAACACCTCGCGTTGCCCGTGATTGCGGGCGAAAAGCCTGCAAATGAACGCTTCCCGGGCGCCGACAATACGTTTTCGATCGAAGCGATGATGCAGGACGGAAAAGCCCTGCAGGCGGGCACATCACATTATCTTGGCACGCATTTTTCCGGCGCGCAGAATATCCGGTATCAGGATCAGGCTGGCGTGATGCAGCTTGCGCACACCACAAGTTGGGGCGTGTCGACGCGGATGATCGGCGGCGTTGTGATGACGCATGGCGATGACGACGGCCTGCGCACACCGCCCGCGGTCGCCCCGCGCCAGATTGTGCTTGTGCCGATGCTGCGCGACAAGCCGGAAGATGCGTTGGTGTTGGAGTACGCGCACGCCCTGAAGGCCGAGCTGTCGGCGGCGCTCGTGTTTGGCCAGCGCGTGCGTGCGCATGTCGATACAACGCAGGCCCGCAGCGCCGACAAACGCTGGAATTGGGTGCGCCGCGGGGCGCCCTTGATTTTGGAAATCGGCCCGCGTGACGCCGCCAATGGCCAGGTCACTTTTATGCGCCGCGATCGTTTGCGTGACGGCGACAGGATCAAGTCGCATGCTTTGAGCCGGGACGCGTTTGTCAACGAGGCGCCGGCGTTGTTGCGGGCGATCCAGGCGGGCCTGTTTGCTGAGGCGCAGCACCGCCTGCACAGCAACATTGTCAGCGACTGCAAAACTTTCGCCGATGTGGCGGCCTATTTCGGCGCCGGCGACGATGATGCGGGTCCGTTCAGGGGCTGGGTGAAAGTGGGATGGAGCCGACCAGATGGCGCGGGACTCGACGCGATTGATGCGCAATTGAAGGCGCTGAAGCTGACGATCCGCAATGCGCCGCTGGATCAATCCGGGCGCGCAGCGACATGCGCATTCACGGGTGCGGCGGCGGTGGAAGATATTCTGATTGCGCGGGCCTATTGATGGACGGTGGCGCCCTGTCCCGCGCGCCTGAAGCCGCGCAAAACCCGCCGCCGCCCTTTGGCGCGTGGGAGCGTATGTTGGCCGCTCGCTATCTGCGCGCTAAACGCAAGGATGGCGGCGTTGCGACCATCGCATTGATTTCGTTTTTCGGTATTCTTCTGTCGGTGTTTGTATTGATCGTCACCATGTCGGTGATGAACGGCTTTCGTGAAACGCTGATTTCGCGCCTATTGGGCGTGCAGGGGCATGCGTTCGCCACTGTGCTGGATGCAGATCCTGCAGTGCGCAAAGCCTACGAGGACAAGATTCGCGCCGTGCCGGGCGTGATTAGCGTTACGCCGATTGTGGAAGGTCAGGCACTGGCGATTTCGGAAGGCAAGGCCAGTGGCGTACTTGTGCGCGGGATGACGCGCGACGGCCTTGAAAGCCTGTTTTCCGGGATCGAACGCGCTGCTGATGGCGGGGCGCCGGTGCGCGTCGGCAGGCTTGACGGATTTGACAATCCGGACGATCCGGGCGTTGCGGTAGGCGCGGTTTTGGCGCGTGATCTGCGCTTGTTGCCGGATGGCGGGGTGACATTGGTCTCACCGCGTGGGGTTGCAACGCCGATGGGCGTGGCGCCGCGTTCGAAGACCTATCGCGTGCAATCGCTGTTCTCCCTCGATGTGGAAGACTTTGATCGCATCCTTGTATTCATGCCGATCGAGGAGGCGAAAATCTTCCTCGGGGTTGGTGAACCTGACCGCGAAACCTACGAAATCCGCGTTGAAAAGCCGGATGAGATCGACGCGGTGCGGGTGCGCATCGCGCAGGCATTGAGCGTTTCGCCCGCAGCGATCGGCACTTGGAAGGACAATCGCCGCCAACTTGTGGATGCGCTCAATATGGAGCGTTTTGTGATGCGTCTGATCTTGATGATGATCGTGGCGATCGCGGCGCTGAATATCATTTCAGGCCTTGTTATGCTGGTGAAAAACAAGGCGCGCGACATCGCGATTTTGCGCACCATGGGCGCCACGCGCGGCGCCGTGATGCGCATTTTCTTTATGACAGGGGCGACGGTTGGCGTGCTTGGCGCGATCGCCGGGATCGTGCTGGGCGTTTTGTTTTGCATTTATATCGCCCCGATCCAGGACGTCTTGAGCCTGGTCATCGGCCACGACATCTTCCCCGGGCAAGTCTACAAATTGGAAACACTGCCGGCGCGGCTTGATTGGAGCGAGGTTTGGCTGGTGGGCGGTTGGGCGTTCTTGATGTCGATGTTGGCGACCATTCCACCTGCGCTGAATGCGGCGCGGCTGGATCCTGTGGAGGCGCTGCGCAATGACTGACGCCTCACAGCTTGTGCTGGATATGCGCGGCGTGCGTCGTGAATACGCCAATCCCGCCGGCGCCATCATCGTGTTGGATCAGGTCGATCTGGTTTTGCGGCCGGGGGAAGTGGTCGGGCTTGTGGGGCCGTCGGGGTCTGGTAAGTCGTCGTTGCTGCATATTGCGGGCCTGTTGGAGCGGCCGACCGCGGGTGACGTTACGATTATGGGTGAGGCGGGGTGGCGCTTGGATGACAGCGGCCGCACGGCACTGCGCCGGCGCAAGATCGGCTTTGTGTACCAGTTTCATCTGCTGCTGCAGGAATTTGACGCCCTCGATAATGTCGCTTTGCCGCAACGCATTGCTGGGCGCGGTACGCGCGAGGCCCGCGTAGAAGCCGAACGCCTGCTGGCGCAAATGGGGCTGTCGCATCGGCTCCATCATCAGCCAGGGCAATTGTCGGGCGGTGAGCAGCAGCGCGTGGCGATTGCACGGGCGCTCGCCAACAATCCACGCCTGTTGCTGGCCGATGAACCAACCGGCAATCTCGATCCAACAACGTCAAGGGTCGTGTTCGAGGCCCTGTATGCGTTGGCGCGACAGGAAGGCGTGGCGGCTCTGATCGCCACACATAATCTTGAACTCACCCGCTATATGGATCGTGTGCTTGTGCTGCGCGATGGACGTGTGGAGACAGCGCCGCGCGCGGCGTAAATCGCCGACGCAGTCGATGGTTGATGACTTGCGTCGGCGGAACAAAGCGCCAACTATAA
>JBIKVO010000244.1:0-5080 GCA_044356795.1 Caulobacterales bacterium | reverse complement strand
GTCTTTGCTGATTCCGAGCCAGCTCATTTTGCGGGCTTCGCGATCATAAGACTCATCGTGGAAGCAGATCATGCCGCTGTCTGCGGTCGGCATGTTTTTCACCGCCTGATACGAATAGACTGCACAATCGACGAGATGGCCAGGGTCGCGGCCGTGCAACCGCGTACCAGACATGTGCGCCGCATCGAGGATCAGCTTAAGGCCCCGCGCCTTGCACAGCGCCACAACCTTTTCGAGTTGCCCTGTGTTGCCGCCGAGACCGACAAACATGACGGCTTTAGTTTTTGGCGTGATTTTTCGTTCCACTTCCGCCGGGTCGAGTGTCAGATACTCATCCACATCGGCAAATACCGGCTGCAGGCGTTCATAAAGGATGGCATGGTTGGTTGACACGAATGTCAGCGGCGAGGTGATCACTTCGTCGCCATCCTCCCAGCCCTCACGTACCTTGTAGAGCGCCAAAGCGAGATGGAGCCCGGCGGTCGCGGAATTCAAAAAATGCGCGTGCGGCAGGCCGGTGTAGGTTTTCCAGGCGGCTTCCAGTTCGACGGTTTTGAAGCCCATGCCGGTCCAGCCGCGCTCCAGGCACTGGCGGATTTCGGCCAGCGTTTCTTCAATCCGGAAGTTGGGTACGAAGACCTGGGTCGGCATGGCGGGCTCCGATCATGCTGCTGTATGCAGCGTGGTTAGCTCAATAGTGGAACAGGGCTGGCAAGTCAGCCAGCCGGGGCGCTTTTTGATCCTTTTCTGAAAGATGTGCAGCTTCCGTTGCAATCGGCCAGGTGATTTTCAGGTCAGGATCGTTCCAAAGGATGCCGCCGTCGTGGGGCTTGGAATAATAGTTCGTGACTTTGTAAGTGACTTCGGTGTCATGGGCGGTTGTACAAAAGCCATGCGCCATGCCGATCGGAACAAGCACGGCGACGCCATTGCCCGCTGTCAGTTCGACGCTGACATGCTGGCCAAAGGTCGGGCTGCCGTGGCGAATGTCGACAATCACATCGAGGCACCCGCCGGCGATGCAGCGCACGAGTTTGTCTTGGCCAAACGGTTCTGTCTGATAGTGCAGACCGCGCACCGTGCCGATTGGCTTGGAATAGGAATGGTTGTCCTGCACGAATTCTTTGTTGAAGCCGGCCTCGGCCAGGGACTTGCGCGTGTACGTTTCAGCAAACCAACCGCGATCGTCGCCGAAGCGCTTCGGCGTCAAAATCAGCACCCCGTCGATCTTGGTCCGCTCTATCTGCATGGCCTTAGCTCGCCTTTTTGCCCAAGCGGTCGCCGGCATAAACGGCGGCGCGGATCGGCCCCCACCAGCTTTCATTGGCGAGGTACCATTCGATCGTTTGTTTCAAACCCTGCTCGAAGCTGACAGACGGCGTCCAGCCCAAGTCTCGCGTGATTTTCGCGTGGTCTATCGCATAACGGAAATCGTGCCCAGGTCGATCGGTGACGAAGGTAATGAGACGCCGACGGGGCCCCGCCGGATCGGCGCGCAGCGCGTCCAGTGTGTCGCAAATGGCATGCACCACTTGCAGATTGGTGCGTTCTGCGTCGCCGCCGACATTGTATTTTTCGCCATTTCGGCCGCGCGTCACTACCTGAAACAGCGCTTCGGCATGATCGTCCACAAACAGCCAGTCGCGGATGTTGGAGCCGTCGCCATAGACTGGCAGCGGTTTGCCTTCGAGGGCGTTTAAGATCACCAGCGGGATCAGTTTCTCTGGGAAATGGTATGGGCCATAATTGTTTGAGCAATTGGTCATTACGATCGGCAGTCCGTAGGTGTCATGCCAGGCTTGCACGAGGTGATCGGACGCGGCTTTGCTGGCCGAATAGGGCGAGTGCGGCGCATAGGGCGTTTCCTCGGTGAACACGCCGGTAGGCCCAAGCGCACCGTACACTTCATCGGTGGAGATATGATGGAAGCGGAAGCTGGCTTTCTTTTCGCCCTGCAGATTGCGCCAGTAGCGCGCGGCGGCTTCGAGCATCGCGTAGGTGCCAACGATATTGGTTTCGATGAACACCGCCGGGCCATCAATCGAGCGATCCACATGGCTTTCTGCGGCAAGATGCATGATTACGTCGGGTCGGTGGGTGTGCAACGCAGCTTCAACGGCGGCGAGATCGGCGATATCGCCGCGCACCAGCACATCCACAGGCGAACCGGCTTGCGCGGCCCCGGCATCGGTCAGCTTGTCGACGCCCGCCACAAACGCGCCGGCAGCCTTCAGCCGGCGCACAACAGCTGAGCCGATAAAGCCGGCTGAACCCGTAACCAGTACTCGCATCTCGACGCCTTCCGTCCGCGCCGGGCCATCGCAAGCTGAGGCCCAGCACATCCACTATGCCGCATTCAGTGACACAGCGCTTTTATACGATTCAATGACTGTCTGCGCACCGCCAACCATGACGACCGACCCACGCACGAGCCACAGGCACTTGTTGCAATGCAGCATCACGTTTTCGAGGCTGTGCGATGCAACGATGACAATGGCTCCGCTATTCATCAGCTCACGCATTTTGGCATCGGCCTTGGTCACAAAGCTCAGGTCGCCTGCGGCCAGGAACTCGTCGAGTATGAGCACTTCGGGGTCGATAACGGTGCACACTGCGAACGCCAAGCGCACAAACATCCCTGTGGAGTAGGTGCGCACTGGGGCATTCAGAAACTCGTTCAATTCTGAAAACTCGCCAGCCTCCTCGATGCGCTGGCGAACGCTCGGGCCGGAATATCCAAGAAGCATGAGCCTGATGCGAATGTTTTCCCAGCCTGTTAAGTCCATGTCGACGCCAAGCGCCAGATCGAGAAGCGTTGTGATGCGCCCGACAACGCGCACCGAACCGCTCGTTGGCGGATAAATGCCAGCCAGCACGCGCAGCAAAGTCGATTTGCCGGCGCCATTGGGGCCGATCAGACCGATTCGGTCGCCCGCCTTTGCTTCCAGCGAAACGTCCGTGAGTGCCTGATACATGCGCGGCGGTTCGCTGCGACGCCGATCAATCAGGCCCAGCAGCGCATGTTTTAGGCTCAGCGTGCGATCATTCATCCGTGGATAGACGACGCTGACATTGTGTGCTTCGACCAGTCTCATAGCCAATACACCACCCGTCGGCCCCATGCGTTCACAATCAATAGTGTGGCGGCGCACATAACTGCCGCAAAGCCAGCGACAACTAGATAGCTCAATGGGTCAGCCCAGACGCCGAGAATCATCGGCTGGCGCACCACATCAAGCATGGCGGCTAGGGGATTGCCATAAACGAAGATATGCAAGCCGCGCTCTTCCAGAACATTGGGCGGATAAATCACTGGCGTCAGCACGAACAATACCTGGAACAGATTGCCGATGCCGTAGGCGAGGTCCCGGAAGCGCGCGCCGATAAAGCTCACAAGCCCGACAGTCCATAACATCGCAAGGCCAACCAGCACAATGCCGGGCGCCGCCATTGCGAGATTTACAAGCAGATTGATGCCGGCGATCAGACTGACGGCGGCCGCTACCGTCAAACCAATCATCAAATAGAAGAAATGAGAGGCGAACTGGCGAATGATAAAAACCGATAACGGCAAACGCATTTGCTTGGCGTAACCACCCGCGCCAACCAAGGCGCTGCAGCCATCTACCACACAGCCGTTGAAGAAACCCCACATTGCAAAACCAATCGCGACAAAGGGGATGAATTGCGAGGGGTCGAGGTTAAAAATTCGCGCCCAAACAAATCCAACGCCGCCGGCGAACGCCAATTGTGACACGACCAACCACCAGGCGCCGAAATAGGACCCGCGAAAACGACTGGCCACCGTCTGTTGGGTCAGGTGCAGCCAAAGATTGACCTGTCCAAAGCCGGCCATGAAGTTGGCTATCTCCGAACTCCGTGCGCTTTCGCCCGTGCGAAGCACCTTGCTCTCGGACATGATCACCTCCTACCGCCGGCCCTCATAGCCGGCTGCCTCGTCCGCTCGGTCCTTCACGCGCGGGGTGCTCGCGTCTTAAGCAAGCGGCCCCATTGAAGCAATCCTTTAGAAGCTGACAGGTTCTGAGGCTGCCGGATGCCTGTTCGGTGTTTGGACGCAGTCTTACAACGGTTCAAATGTGGCAAGCTGTCGGCGTACCATCGACACCTCATCGTCGATCACGCGCCGCCCCTCCTTGCGTCCAAGGATGCTTGCCGGATGACGACGGCAGATCAGGATCTGCTGCGGATCAAGACCGCGGTCGCGGGCGATGTCACAGGGCGACACAATGAACTCGCCAGTCTCGTTGAGCGCATCCAAGCCGGCAATCAAAACCGGAAGCGACAAGGCGTGGTGGCGAAGTCCCGGCGGTTCGAGCGCCAGGGTTTCTTCCACCGCTTGTCGGTTGCTTGCGTTGATCAGCGCCCAGCTGTCTTCATCAAGCACGAATTGCTTCACAGTCGCCATGTAGCTCAGCAGCAGCGCAATATTGAGTGGGTCCGCAAATGCGTCTGGATCACGTTCCAGGCGGTCGGCCAACAGGTGCTCGCTGCACGCCGTGGTTCGCCGCCTCTTGTGGTCGGCCCACAGATGCGCCAGCGGCGTGGGCTGGCGGTTCGTTGGGCCGGTCGACCGGATGCGGGCGCCCAGCAGCAACAGCCCGCGCGGACGAAGACACCGCGCCCAGCTCTGGATCATGGTCAGCGGATCGGCGGACCGTTCAAGCGCTTCGGCATTTAAAATCACAAACGACAAAGGCTTCCCATCGAGCAGCGCCTTGGGCGCGGCGCCTGGCTGCTTCAAAGCAATGTCAGGTCGCACCCCGCCTGCACCCCACGCGTCGGCTTCTGCCTGCGCGAACGAAGCGTACCTTGCGGTCGCACCAGGGGCGACGGGGGTGGGTTCACCGACCGCGCAGATTTCGATGCCGTCACCAGAGAGGATATGCGCAAGTGTGTGTCGCATCAGCTGCGCCACGGATAACGATGAACGGCGCGCAGCACCTCTTCCCAATGATCGGCGGCGACGTCGGCGGACAAATCCCGACGCGCATGTTCAAACGCCTCGCGCGCGATTGACTCCCGCAGCATGTTGTCTTCGATCAAGCGACAAATGGCGTCG
>JBIKVO010000243.1:0-5122 GCA_044356795.1 Caulobacterales bacterium | reverse complement strand
CTGGGCAAAGACCTCCAAAAGCTTCGCCCGCCGGATCCTCTGGCTGAATACCATCCGGCCGTTTGCATCAGCGCCATGCGCGTGAAAACATGCTTGGCGATGTCGAGCCCAATCGTGCTACCTTCCTTCGCGGACGCCTCCCTCAGGTGATGACCAACGACTCACCTTGGCACAAAGATGCCGTCGGGGGGCGTCCACCCCATCAGACCTCATGGTACAGACGTCATGGTACAGACCTCACGGTACAGACGTCACGGTACAGACGTCACGGTACAGACGTCACGGTACAGACGTCACGGTACAGACGTCACGGTACAGACGTCACGGTACAGACGTCACGGTACAGACGTCACGGTACACAGGCTCGGCATTTGCCGCCCAGTCCGCCGAAGCGAGGCCAACACGCTCGCTTTTGTTTGCCGCAATCGTGTTGCTGGGCGCAATGCGGGCCCCGCTCGGCGCTCTGCTTGCGGGTGTCGCATGGTGCGGCCTCGCCCATGGCGGCGTTCACGGCGTTGCAGCGGCTGGTGCGGAGAGCGACGTCTTCATCGCGATGCTGGCGGAGAGCACGCTGGTGCATGCGCCAGCCTTTGCCGCCGGCTTTGCCATCGCGCCGGCGTCGAGGCGGATGATCTCCGGCGCGCGCTTTGCCGGCGCCCTTGGGCTTGTCAGCCTGTTGATGGCGGCCGCACCCTGCTTGATGACCGCCCCCCCGAACACGATCAATAAAGATCCGTCAATCAGGATCCGTCAATCAGGATCCGTTGCCCAGCGGATCCTGCGTCACAGCGATTTCAGGCAGTGAGTGAAACGCCTCCCGCAGCGCACGCGACCAATGTTCGCTGACCGCGCGAAAACTGGCGTCATCGGCCTCAAAGCGGCGGGTCAAAACTTCGCCGATCTGGCCGGTTTTCGCGATCGCCATATCCAGCGGCATTCCGACCGACAGGTTCGACCGCAGGGTCGAATCCATCGACACCAATACAGCCTTTACGGCCTGATCCAGGGGCGTCGACCGCGTGATCACCCGGTCAAGGATCGGCTTGCCGTATTTATGCTCGCCAATTTGGAAGTACGGCGTGTCGTCAGTCGCTTCGATGAAATTGCCTGCGCTATAGATCAGAAATAAGCGCGGATTGCCGCCTTTGCGTTGACCGCCGACAATGATCGTCGCGTCCGCCGCAGAGCCCTGGGCTTCAATCCGTGCGCGATCGCGCGACTGCATGGATTGCATCGCGTCGCCGAACAATTCCGCCGCGCGATACAAGGTTGCGCATGTCAGGATGCTTTCTTGTTCGGGATTGCCGCGCGACTCTTTTACCGCATTGTCGATCGCGGTGATCACACCCTGCGTGATGCCAAGATTGCCCGCCGTCATCGCAATGATGCTGCGTTCACCGACCTTCTTCCAAATGAACATCTTGCGATAGCGCGCGATGTTATCCATGCCCGCATTGGTGCGCGTGTCCGACAGCATCACAAGGCCGGCCTGAATTTTCAACGCAACGCAATATGTCATCGCCGCAGACCTTCCCTACGCCATACTCACGACGCCTTTTGCCCTGCGCCATGCCTGAATGCTGCCTATTGCGATTGCTGCTGGCTGGCCTGCAGCGCATCGGCAATCTCGACCCGCGCCGACATCACCGCCTGCACGCCATGGCTGATGCAACCGCGGATGGGCGCTGCATCCGCCGCATCAAGGCCGCTCGCCAAGCGCACATATGCTTGCGTTGGACATTGGCGATTGGCCGGATCAAAACCCACCCAACCCAATTCTGGCACGAAGGCTTCGGCCCAGGCATGGGTGTCGCGCTGCGACTCGATCCCCTGCGTCAAATATCCCACAACATACCGCGCCGGCCAGCCTGCTGCGCGCGCGGCCGCGACGAAGACATGCGTCTGGTCCTGGCAGACGCCCTTGCCCAGCAGCAAGGCTTGCGCCGCTGTGATCGCGGCATGGGTTGAGCCCGACATATACACCACCTTCTCGTGCACAATCTCTGACAAGGCATGCAAGCTGGCGAGCACGGTATCGCGCCGGGCGCTGTCGCCGAGCGCGCGCAACGCGGGTGATATGGCGGTCAACGGCGTTGACCGCAAAAACACGCCAGGCCGGCTGCTTTCGACAAAACCGCGCATGATGCCGGCCGATTCATCCGTTTCAATCACGCCATGCGCGCAAATTTCCAACGCCTCCAGCGGTTCATGGGTTGTCCAAATCGCTTCGCGATCACCAAAGCCGTTGGTGAACATCGCCACCGCTTCGTCACCATTCACCGTGACAGCCCAGTGCTCGATGCGGTGACTGTCAAACGAGGCGGGAAACAATTTCAAGCGCAACGCGATTCGCCCGGCCGGCGGGCTGTAGGCGTAACGCGTGGTGTGACGGATGGAGACACGCATGGAAGGAGCGCCACGGGCTAGAAGTGATAGGCTTTCGAGATCTGACGATGCAGCGCATTGGTGGTTTCAATGGCTTGATACACGAATTCATGCAGGCCTGACTGAAAGATTGATTGGATTGTACAATTGGACAGCCGCGCCGCCATCGCCGCCGCCGTGACGTGGCAATCGTGGCGATTGAGGTATTCGCCTTCCAATTCATCCAGGGTACGCGACATCGTGCTGAAGCAAAACCGCACGGAGCGCGGAAAACTCGGATTGAGAATCAAAAAATCAGCTATTCCCCATGGGGTGTAATCGTCACGGTTGACATGATGATACGCCCGCAGCGCCGACGTTGCATGCAGCACAGATGTCCATTGGTGATAATCGCGCCCGCCACCGACCACTTCCGTCTCCGGCAGCAATACATAGTATTTCACGTCAAGCAGGCGCAGCGTCATGTCGGCGCGTTCCAAAAACTCGCCAAGCTTCAAGAACCCGTAGCCATCATTGCGCAGCAGCGACGTTTCCACCGCGCCGCGAAACGCCGCCGCGCGGCCGCGCGTCCAATCAAGGATTTTCGCCAGATCGCCGTCCAGCGAGTGACGCCCCGCACCTTCGAAAGTGCGCCAACCATCATTCAGCGCTTCCCACATATCCTGCGTTAGTGCGGTGCGAATGGCTTTGCCATTGGCGCGCGCCTGGACCAGGCAGGAGCGAATGGATGATGGATTGTCGGGATCTACGAGCAGGCGTGTAATGATCTCGGACGCCTTCACACCGGCTTCCGCCAAATCCACAGCCGAGCCCGACGCACGTGCAACCGACCGCCACTCCTCGGTTTCGCGCGAACCGGGCAGCATCGTCATCCGCCGCCCCATCTCGATCAGGCGCGCGGTGGCGTCCGCACGCTCAATATAGCGGCCCATCCAAAACAAATTTTGTGCGGTGCGGCTCAGCATCAGCGTGCGCCCCGTTTGATCGGCCGTGTCATTCCGCAAGCACCCACGTATCTTTCACGCCGCCGCCTTGGCTGGAATTCACCACCAGCGAACCCGGCCGCAAAGCCACACGCGTCAACCCGCCCCGCGTAAGCCGGATCTGTTTGCCAACCAGACAATAGGGGCGAAAATCCACGTGCCGCCCCGACACCCCGCCCGGCGCGAGTACCGGCGCAGTCGAAAGCTGCAAGGTGGGTTGTGCGATATAGTTGTCCGGGTTTGCTTCAATACGCTTACGGAATTCAGCGATTTCCTTGCGCGTCGATTTCGGGCCGATCAACATGCCATAGCCACCCGAACCGTGCACCTCTTTGACAACCAATTCATCGAGGTTTTTGAAAACGTGGGCGCGTTCATCGGGCGCCGCGCAGCGCCATGTTTGCACGTTCTCCAGGATCGGCGCTTCGCCGAGATAAAAGCGGATCATCTGCGGCACAAAGACATAAATGGCTTTGTCGTCGGCAACGCCAGCCCCAGGCGCTGAGCACAGGGACACCCCGCCCGCCCGATAGACGTCAAATAGACCCGGCACCCCCAACAGGCTGTCCGCCCTGAAACTCAAGGGATCGATGTAATCGTCATCGATGCGCCGATATATCACATCAACCCGCTTGGGCCCGCGCGTTGTGCGCATCCAGATACGCGCCGCATCGACGAATAAATCCGCCGGCTCCACCAATTCCACACCCATCAAATCGGCCAGGAAGGAGTGTTCATAATACGCGCTGTTCAGCGGGCCAGGCGTCATCACCACAATATTCGGCTCGCCACTGCAGGCGGCGGGCGCCGCCTCCAGCAAGGTGCGCTTCAGGAGGCTTGGATAATCATCGACCGGCTCGATGACGCCCGCCGTAAACAGCAGCGGGAACATCCGCATCATGATTTCCCGGTTTTCCAGCATATAGCTGACGCCGGACGGCGTGCGGCAATTGTCTTCCAAAACCTGAAAGCTGCCGGGCCCGGTGCGGACAATGTCAACGCCGACGATGTGGCTGTACACCCGCCCCGGCGGATCGATGCCAATCATCCCCGGCAGGAACGCCGCATTTTGATAGACCAGCGCCTCCGGCACGATGCCGGCGCGCAAGATTTCGCCGCGGTGGTACACGTCGTATAGAAAGGCGTTCAGCGCCCGCGCGCGCTGACGAATTCCACGCTCCAGCTTGCGCCACTCCGACGCGCCAAACACCCTCGGGATCAGATCGAAGGGGATCAGGCGCTCGGGATCGCCGCCCTCGCCATAAACCGCAAAGGTGATGCCAATCCGGCGGAAGAGCGCCTCCGCCTCTGCCTGTCTTTGATGCAAAAGGGCGTCCCCGGTCGCCTCCAGCCAGGCGGCGACGCGTTCATAGGGGGGGCGGACTTCGCCGCTTTCGGCATGCATTTCGTCGAACATCGCCATGAGCTTAGGCTGCGTCGCCCGGCTTTGGAAATCGTCAAACCGGCGCCAGCCGCCAGCCCTGAAACAGGCGCCGCGAAAACAGGCGCCCGGTGCGGCGTCCGAGTGGTCAAGCGGCTCCCTCTTGGGCGTCAGGGCCGCGGCTGCGCCGGTCTGTCAGGCGGTTGAGCGCTGCGACATAGGCCTTGGCGCTGGCCACCAGGGTATCGGCGTCGGCCGCGCGGGCCGCCCCCGTGCGGCCACCCTCGATCAGGCGGACGCTGACTTCGGCCTGGGCGTCTGTGCCCTCCGTGACAGCATGCACCTGATACAAGTCCAGGCGCGCCTCATGCGG
>JBIKVO010000013.1:0-17513 GCA_044356795.1 Caulobacterales bacterium | reverse complement strand
CACCTCGTGCTGACCAGGTCGGCGATCGAGGCGGTGAATGCGCGCTTCGCGCCGAAAGCTGAGGGGGCCGCCCGATGAGCATTGCGCCGCGCCACTATGATACGATCATCGCACCGGTGATCACCGAGAAGTCGACGATGCTGTCGGAGAACAATCAGGTTGTTTTCCGCGTGCCTCTGGACGCCACCAAGGACCAAGTGAAAGAGGCCGTCGAAGCGCTGTTCAAGGTCAAGGTGACAGCCGTGAACACCATCCGCAACAAGGGCAAGATCAAGCGCTTCAAGGGCGTTGCCGGTCGTCGCTCTGACACCAAAAAGGCCATCGTGACCCTCGCTGAGGGCAACACGATCGACGTGACGACGGGGCTTTCCTGATGGCGTTGAAAACCTTCCGTCCGACCTCGCCGGGTCGTCGCCAGCTGGTGCTGGTCGACAAAAGCGAGTTGCACAAGGGCAAGCCGATCAAGGCGCTCACCGAGGGGCTGAAGAAGTCCGGCGGTCGCAACAATATGGGCCGAGTCACCGCGTTCCGTCATGGCGGCGGTCATAAGCGCACCTATCGCACGGTCGATTTCAAGCGCCGCAAATGGGACCTTCCCGCCACCGTCGAGCGTTTGGAATATGACCCCAACCGCACGGCGTTCATCGCGCTGATCAAGTATAGCGACGGCGAACTGGCCTATATCATCGCGCCGCAACGCCTGAAGGCCGGCGACACCGTGATCGCGGCTGAAAAGGCGGACGTGAAGCCCGGCAACGCGATGCTGCTGAAGAATATCCCGGTCGGCACGATCGTGCACAATGTTGAGCTGAAGCCGCTGAAGGGCGGCCAGATGGCGCGCGCGGCGGGCTCTTACGCTCAACTCGTGGGCCGCGACGCCGGCTATGCCCAGCTGCGCCTGATGAGCGGCGAAGTGCGCATGGTGCAGGATGTGTGCATGGCCACCGTCGGGGCGGTCTCGAACCCGGACAATATGAACGAAGTCTGGGGCAAGGCTGGCCGCTCGATCCGCATGGGCCGCAAGCCCAGCGTGCGCGGCGTGGCGATGAACCCGGTCGATCACCCAATGGGCGGCGGCGAAGGCAAGACCTCCGGCGGCCGGCACCCGACCACACCGTGGGGCAAAAAGACCCGCGGGCCCAAGACCCGCAAGACCAAGCCGACGGATCGTCTGATCATCCGCCGCCGCAACGCGAAGAAGGCGACCTGACATGCCGCGTAGTGTTTGGAAAGGCCCGTTCGTCGACCGTTACCTGCTGGTGAAGGCCGAGAAGGAACAAGCCGCCCCCCGCAAGAGTGCGATCAAGACCTGGTCGCGCCGTTCGACCGTGATGCCGCAATTCATCGGCCTCACCTTCCAGGTGCACAATGGCAAAACCTTTGTGCCGGTGTCGGTGAGCGAAGAAATGGTCGGGATGAAGCTCGGCGAATTCGCGCCGACGCGCACATATTACGGCCACGGCGCCGACAAAAAAGCGAAGCGGAAGTAAGCCATGGGCAAGCCGAAAGCTCCTCCCAAGCAGGCGGCCAATGAGGCCCGCGCCATTCTCAAGATGGTGCGCATCAGCCCGCGCAAACTGAACCTCGTGGCGCAATCGATCCGCGGCCTGTCCGCCGAAAAAGCGGTCAACGAACTGATGTTCTCGCGCAAGCGCATCTCGGCCGACGTGCTGAAGTGCCTGCGCTCGGCGATCTCCAATGCCGAGAACAACCACGATCTCGACATCGACAGCTTGGTGGTGGCTGAAGCGCATGTCGGCAAAAACCTGGTGATGAAGCGGTTTGCCGCCCGCGCCCGCGGCCGCGGCTTCCGCATCGAAAAGCCATTCGCACAGCTGACGATCGTGGTGCGCGACACCTCGTTCCAGCCTGAAACCGCTGAGGCCGCCTGATGGGTCAGAAAGTCAATCCGATCGGTCTGCGCCTCGGCGTCAACCGCACCTGGGACAGCCGCTGGTATGCGGACTCGGCCGAATATGGCCGCCTGCTCCATGAGGACATCAAAATCCGCAAGATGCTGCGCGACAAGCTGGTCGGCGCCGGCATCAGCCGCATCATCATCGAGCGTCCGCACAAGCGCTGTCGCGTGACGATCTACACCGCAAAGCCGGGCGTAGTGATCGGCAAGAAGGGCGCCGACATCGAGAAGCTGCGCAAGGATCTCGGCAGGATGGCGCCGGGCCACGAGGTGTTCTTGAACCTTGTGGAAGTGCGCAAGCCCGAGACCGATTCCACCCTTGTGGCTGAGGGCATCGCCCAACAGCTCGAGCGCCGCGTGGCGTTCCGCCGGGCGATGAAACGGGCGATGCAATCGGCCCAACGCCTCGGCGCGCAGGGCATTCGCGTGAATGTGTCGGGCCGTCTGGGCGGCGCCGAAATTGCGCGGATGGAATGGTATCGCGAAGGCCGCGTGCCGCTGCATACGCTGCGCGCGGACATCGATTTCGGCTTTGCAGAGGCCAAGACCGCCTATGGCATCATTGGCGTGAAGGTCTGGATCTTCAAAGGCGAGATCATGGAACATGATCCGATGGCGCAAGATAAGCGCGCCCTCGACACGGGCGAGCAGCGCGAGCGGCGCGATCGCGATGGTCCACGCCCGCCGCGCGGCGACCGTGAAGATCGCGGCGATCGCCGTCCGCGCGGTCGTCGTCGTGAAGAAGCCAGCGCCGAGACGACGGAAGGTTGAGGGTAGGCGACCATGCTGCAGCCAAAGAAAACAAGATTCCGTCGCGGCTTTAAGGGCCGGATCAGCGGGTTCGCCAAGGGCGGCACCTCGCTCAATTTCGGCTCGTTCGGGCTGAAGGCGCTGGAGCCGGAGCGCGTCACAGCGCGTCAGATCGAGGCGGCCCGCCGTGCGATCACCCGACAGATGAAGCGCCAGGGCAAGGTGTGGATCCGCATCTTCCCGGACGTGCCGGTGTCGAAGAAGCCGGCGGAAGTCCGTATGGGCTCGGGCAAGGGCGCGCCGGAATTCTGGGCCGCGCGGGTTCATCCTGGGCGCATCATGTTTGAGATTGACGGCGTGCCGGACGATGTGGCGCGGGAGTCGCTGCGTTTGGGGGCGGCCAAGCTGCCGATCAAAACCAAGATCGTCACCCGGTTGGAGGGTCAGTGAGATGGACATCAAAGACCTTCGCGGCATGGACAGCGGGAAGCTCCAGGACGAGCTGACCAAGCTGAAGAAAGAACAATTCAATCTGCGCTTTCAGCAGGCCACCGGTCAGCTTGAGAAGGTGTCGCGCATCCGGGACGTGCGCCGCACCATCGCTCGCCTGAAGACGGCGCTGCGCGAAAAAGCGCCGAAAACGACGGTTTGAGGAGTAACGACAATGCCCCGGCGGATCATGCAAGGCGAGGTCGTGAGCGACAAAGGCGACAAGACGATCGTCGTGAAGGTTGAGCGGACCTATCTGCACCCGGTTCTGAAAAAGACGGTGCGGCGGTCCAACCGCTTTCACGCCCATGACGAGGCCAACGCCTACAAGGTTGGCCAGGTTGTGCGGATCCAGGAATGCCCCCCCAAGAGCAAGCTCAAGCGGTGGGAAGTGATCGGAACGGTCGAGGTCTGAGAATTCAGCGGGCGCAAGCCCATCACGGGTTTCGGCCCATAAGAGGTTTAAGGATCAAGCCATGATCCAAATGCAAACCAATCTCGATGTCGCCGATAATTCCGGCGCCAAGCGGGTGATGTGCATCAAGGTGCTGGGCGGCTCGAAGCGCCGTTACGCCACCGTGGGCGACATCATTGTCGTGTCGGTCAAGGAAGCCCAGCCGAAGGGCCGGGTGAAGAAGGGTGACGTGAAGAAGGCCATCGTTGTGCGCGTGTCGAAGGACATCAAGCGCCGCGACGGCTCCACGATCCGCTTTGATTCCAACGCCGCGGTGCTGATCAACAATCAGGGCGAGCCGATCGGCACGCGCATCTTCGGCCCGGTCCCGCGGGAGCTGCGCGCCAAGAACCACATGAAGATTATCAGCCTCGCGCCGGAGGTTCTGTAATCATGGCTTCGAAGATCAAAAAAGACGACAAGGTCATCGTCATCGCGGGCAAGGATAAGGGCCGCACCGGCAAGGTGATCAAGGTTCATCCCGACGCCGACCGCGTGACCGTTGAGGGGATCAATGTCGTGGCGCGTGCGGTGCGGCCGTCGATGTCGGATCCGCAGGGCGGCATCAAGCGCTTTGAAGCGCCGATCCATGTGTCCAATGTTGCGCTGGCCGACCCGAAAACCGGGCAGCCGACGCGCGTGGGGTTCCGCGTCAATGACCGGGGCCAGAAAGTGCGCGTCGCCAAGCGCTCGGGAGTCGATATCGATGTCTGAGGCGAAGTCTTACACCCCGCGCATGAAGCAGCGCTACCAAGAGGTGATCCGCAATCGCCTCGCGGAGGCGTTCACATACTCCAACCCCATGCAGATCCCAAAGATCGAAAAGATCGTGATCAATATGGGCGTCGGTGAAGCGGTGGGCGATTCCAAGAAGCTGAAGTCGGCGATTGAAGCGCTGACGGCGATCTCGGGCCAAAAGCCGGTCTCGACCAAGGCGAAGAAGTCGATCGCCGGGTTCAAGATCCGCGAGAACATGGCGCTGGGCGCGAAGGTCACGCTGCGCGCCGATCGGATGTACGAATTCCTCGATCGCCTGGTCACCATCGCGCTGCCGCGGGTGAAGGACTTCCGCGGTTTGAACGGCAGGAGCTTTGACGGCCGCGGCAATTACGCCATGGGTCTGAAGGAACACACCGTGTTCCCGGAGATCAATTACGATCAGATCGATCAACTTTGGGGTATGGATATTGTGGTGTGCACCACCGCAAAGACCGACGCCGAAGCAAAAGCCTTGTTGAAAGAATTCGATTTCCCGTTTCGGAACTGATGGGGCCGCCAAGCCCCGTCCACCCCGGAACGCAATGGGAGTTTGCGGCCAAGCGCGAGCGGCTGAAGAAAATCGCGTTGAACGACAGCCTGCCGCTGGAGGAGCGTTTCAATGCGCGCCTGAAGCTGGCCGAGATCCCGCGCAATGCGAGCCCTACCCGCATCCGCAATCGCTGCGAGCTGACGGGGCGTCCGCGCGCATTCTACCGCAAGCTGAAAATGAGCCGGATCGCGTTGCGCCAGTTGGCTTCCCAGGGGCAGATTCCTGGCATGGTCAAGTCGAGCTGGTAAGGGGGCGAGCATGAATATCAACGACCCCATCGGCGATCTGATCACCCGCATCCGCAATGCGCAATTGCGCGGCAAATCCTCGGTGACGTCGCCGGCCTCATCGCTGCGCGCGAACGTGCTCGAAGTGCTGCAGGATGAAGGCTATATCCGCGGTTACGCCACCATCGAGGCCGACGGAAAGAAAGAGTTGGAAATCCAGCTCAAATATCATGAAGGCGCGCCGGTGATCTCCGAGATCACCCGCGTGTCGAAGCCGGGACGGCGCGTCTATTCCTCGATCAAGGATCTGGGTCTGGTGCGCAACGGCCTTGGCATCGCCATTCTGTCGACGCCAAAGGGCGTGATGAGCGACGCGGCTGCGCGCGCTCAAAACGTCGGCGGCGAAGTGCTCTGCAAGGTGTACTGAGATGTCGCGCGTTGGCAAAAAACCGATCGAGGCGCCGCAAGGCGTGTCGTTCACTGTCAAGGGTCAGGACGTGGCGGTGAGGGGCCCGAAGGGCGAGCTGTCGTTCCGCGTGCCCGACGATATCGCCGTGGCGCTGGACGGCGGCGCGCTGACCGTCAATCCGCGCCACGAAAACGCGCGCGCCCGCGCCCTGTGGGGCATGAGCCGCGCCATCCTGGCCAGCCATACCAAGGGTGTTGCCGAGGGCTTCGAGCGGACGCTGGAACTCACCGGCGTCGGCTATCGCGCCTCGATGCAGGGCGCCAAGCTGCAGCTGCAACTCGGCTTCAGCCACGACGTCGTGTACGAACCGCCGACGGGCGTGAAGATCGAAACGCCCAAACAGACCGAAATCAAAATTTCCGGCATCGATAAGCAGCTGATCGGACAGGTCGCCGCCGACATCCGCAAATACCGTCCGCCTGAGCCCTACAAAGGCAAGGGCATCAAGTTCACGGGCGAGCGGATCCGCCGCAAAGAAGGCAAGAAGAAGTAACGGCCATGAAGACTGCGCTCGAAAAACACGATCGCCGCGCTCAACGCATGCGGACACGCCTGCGCAAAGCCGCCAACGGCCGCCCGCGCCTGACGATCGATCGCTCCGGCAAGAATATCTCTGTGCAGGTCATCGACGATGTGCGCGGCGTGACCTTGTGCTCGGCCTCGACGCTGGAAAAGGCGTTCAAGGTCGCCGGCAAGACCGGCGCCGACAAGAACGCCGCCGCCGTGATTGGCAAGCTGATCGCCGAGCGCGCGCTCGCCAACGGGGTCAAGCAGGTCGTGTTCGACCGCGGGCCTTTCCTGTTTCATGGCCGCGTGAAGGCGCTGGCCGACGCCGCCCGCGAGGGCGGGCTCGATTTCTAAGGACGCCGCGATGTCGATGACGGAAGAAACCCCGCAGGAAGAAGGCCGCCGTGGTCGTGGCCGTGGGCGCGGTGATCGCGATCGCCGCGATGATCGCCGCAACGAAGAGAAGGTCGACAGCGAGTTTGTCGATAAGCTTGTCGCCATCAACCGCGTCGCGAAGGTGGTGAAGGGGGGTAAGAATTTCGGGTTCGCAGCCCTGGTTGTCGTCGGCGACAAAAAGGGCCGCGTCGGTTTTGGTCACGGCAAGGCGCGCGAAGTGCCGGAAGCCATCCGCAAGGCCACCGACGAAGCCAAGAAGACCATGATCCGCGTGCCGCTGCGCGAGGGACGCACGCTGCACCATGACGGCCGCGGCCATTGGGGCGCGGGGCGCATCATGCTGCGCGCCGCCCCTCCCGGCACCGGTTTGATCGCCGGCGGCCCGATGCGCGCGGTGCTGGAAGTGCTGGGCGTGCAGGACGTCGTGGCCAAAAGCCAAGGCAGCTCCAACCCCTACAACATGGTGCGCGCCACCTTTGACTGCCTGAAGCGTCAAACCAGCCCGCGTCACGTCGCCAATCGCCGCAGCCTGAAGGTCGCCGACCTGATCGCCCGCCGCAAGGACGGGGCAAGCTCGGCTGAAAGCATCGAGGGCTGATCCATGGCCAAAAAGACTGTCACCGTGAAGCAGATCGGCAGCCCGATCCGCCGCGAAAAGAGCCAGCGCGAGACCTTGATCGGCCTCGGCCTTGGCAAGATGCATGCGGTGCGCGAACTTGAGGACACCCCCGCCGTGCGCGGGATGATCCGCAAGGTCGCCCATCTGATTGAAGTTGTCGAAGCGCGCTGACGCGCTGCATTCGTCTGGAGTGTTTGGTTATGCCGCGTCTCAATGAACTCGCCGACAATCCCGGCTCGACGCACTATAAGCTGCGCGTCGGGCGCGGCGTGGGCTCGGGCAAAGGCAAAACGGCCGGTCGTGGCGTCAAAGGCCAAAAGAGCCGCCGCGGCGTCTCGATCCATGGCTTTGAAGGCGGCCAGATGCCGATCCATATGCGCATCCCCAAGCGCGGCTTCAAAGCGCTGAATCGCGCGGTGTTCGCGTGGGTCAATGTCGGGCGGCTGCAAAAGGCGATCGACGCCGGCAAGCTGGACATCAGCCAGGACATTACCGAAGACATGTTGAAGGCTGCGGGCCTCGTGCGCCATGTCAAGGACGGCGTACGCCTCCTTGCGCAAGGCCCGTTGACCTCCAAAGTACGGCTCACGGTATCGGGCGCTTCGGCGGCCGCCGTGAAGGCGGTGGAAGCGGCTGGCGGGTCTGTCACAGTGACCCGCTCGGCGCCAGAAGAGACCGCCGCTTGACGGACATCCCGAGAATGGGGAAATGGCGTCGTCAAGAATTTGGGTGGGCTGCCGCGCTGGCTTGAGTGAAAGCGCGTCGGGCCGCCGTCCTTCGGCCGGGCCAGTGTCGCTGCGGCCGGATTGAGGCGCCAGCGCGCAGGGCGGCTCAATCACACACGACAAAACGGCCGGGCGCACGCACCGCCGGCCTTACAGGAGCGTCGACAGTCCATGGCCTCCGCCGCCGAACAACTCGCCCAGCATATCAATTTCGCCTCATTCGCGAAGGCCAAAGAGCTTCAGAACCGGATCTGGTTCACACTCATCGCTCTGGTGGTCTATCGCCTCGGCACCTTCATCCCGATCCCCGGCGTCGATCCGCTGGCGCTGGAACAGATTTTCCGCCAGATGCGTGAAAGTTCGGGCGGCGGCGGTCTTTTGGGGATGTTCAATGTGCTCGCCGGCGGCGCCGTCGAACGCATGGCGATCTTCGCGCTGAACGTGATGCCCTACATTTCGGCGTCGATCATCGTGCAGCTATTGTCTTCGGTCGTTCCGTCGCTGGAGCGCTTGAAGAAAGAGGGCGAGGCGGGGCGCAAGCAGCTCAACCAATATACCCGCTATCTGACGCTGGCGCTGGCGATCGTGCAATCGTTTGGCATCGCAGTGACGCTGCAGGGCCAACGCTTCACCAGTCCTGGCGGCATGGAAATGCCGCTGGTGCCGGATCCGGGCTTTTTCTTCATCGCCACCACCGTCATCACGCTGACCGGCGGCGCCATGCTGCTGATGTGGATCGGCGAGCAGATCACCGCGCGCGGCGTCGGCAACGGCATCTCGCTCATCATCTTCGCCGGCATCGTGGCGGGCGCCTTGCCGCTCTTGGTGCGGATGTTGGGCGATGCGGCGGCGGGCACGATCGATGGCCTGGTGCTGTTTGGCGTGCTGGCGGTGCTGGCCGCCATGACCGTGATGATCGTCTTTATTGAGCGGTCCTTGCGGCGGATCCTGATCCAATATCCCAAGCGCCAGGTCGGCAATCGGATGTTCATGGGCGAGAGCACCTTCCTGCCCCTGAAGATCAACACCGCCGGCGTGATCCCGCCGATCTTTGCGTCGTCCTTGCTGTTGCTGCCGGCGACCGTGTTCACCGCGATGGGGGCGGGGCCGGATGCGCCGCAATGGCTGCGCGATGCGGCCGGCGCGCTGCAATATGGCTCGCCCTGGCATGTCGCGCTGTATGCGATCGGGATCATTTTCTTCTGCTTCTTCTACACCTCGATCGTGTTCAATCCGGAAGAGACGGCCGACAATCTGCGCAAGTCCGGCGGCTTTGTGCCTGGCATCCGTCCCGGCAAAAACACTGCCAATTACTTGGACTATGTGCTTACGCGACTGACGGTGATTGGTGCTGGATACATAACCTTCGTGTGTATTTTGCCTGAAGTGCTTGCCGGGGCGGCCAGTTTCACCGCCTTCCAGGCTGGCGGCACCTCGGTGCTGATCGTGGTCTCGGTGACACTGGACACGGTGAACCAGATTCAGTCACACTTGGTCGCCCACCAATATGAGGGGCTGATCAAGAAGTCGAAATTGCGCGGAGGCAAGCGATGAACCTCATCCTGTTCGGGCCACCGGCCGCCGGCAAAGGCACACAGGCCAAGCGGCTGGTTGACGAACGGGGCTATGTGCAGCTGTCCACGGGCGACATGCTGCGCGCGGCGCGCAAGTCGGGCACGGAGCTGGGCTTGCGGGTGGCGGCGATCATGGACGCCGGCCAGCTTGTGTCCGATGAGATCGTCATCCACCTGATCGAGGAAGCCCTGACCGCCAATGCCGCCGCGCCCGGCTTCATCTATGACGGCTTCCCGCGGACATTGGCGCAGGCCCAGGCGCTGGATGCGCTGCTGGCCAGGCGCGGGTCGGGGATTGATCTGGTGCTGCGGCTGGTGGTCGATGATGGCGCCCTGTTGGCGCGGGTTGCCAAGCGCTTTGCGGAGCAGGGCCGGGCAGACGACAACCCCGACAGCTTCAAAGTGCGGCTCGACGCCTACAATACCCAAACCGCGCCGCTGATCCCCTATTATCGCGGGCAGGGCAAGATCGTCGAAGTCGACGGCATGGCCGGCATCGAGGATGTCGCTGGCGCCGTGGCTGCGGCGATCACTGCCGCAATGCCGACACGCTGATAATGCTCGTTTCACTGGGGTGCTCTTTGGGGTGCTCTTTGGGGTGCTCTTTGGGGTGCTCTTTCGCGACACTTGTGGAACG
Organism: Caulobacterales bacterium; assembly: GCA_044356795.1. Classification (GTDB taxonomy): domain Bacteria; phylum Pseudomonadota; class Alphaproteobacteria; order Caulobacterales; family Aquidulcibacteraceae; genus JBIKVO01. The sequence goes on along the minus strand of JBIKVO010000013.1, from coordinate 7,439 downwards.
CTGGGCGCCCGCTGGGGAGAATCACTGTGCGCACCAACAACGCCCTTGCCGCGATCGGCCCTGCCTGGTTGAGCGTCGTCGCCGCGGCCGTTTTTGTACTCGCGGCCTGCCAACAGCCGCAGCCCGCCGCCACCACACCCAAAGCCGAGGCGCCGAAAGCGGTTGCGCCGGTCGCCAATCCTGAGCAGGCAAAAAGCTTCCCGAATTGCACCTGGGGCGAAGTGAAGGGCGGCGGTGTTTCGATATGGGCGTTCACGTGTCCAGACGACAAGATCGTGTTTGACGCGGCGCTGCCGGGCTTCAAGCGCGAAATGACGGGGCCCAACGCCGCAAGCTATCCGATCGTGTGGCTGTTCACGAAGGCCGCAGATGCGCCGGTGGATGCGGCGTTGCCGGCGATCCGCGCGGCGTCGAAAGGCGCAGAGACCTGCGTGCTGGCGCCCCTGGCGGATGGCGCGCCGGGCGCGTTTCACTTGGTCCCTACCGGCAATGCGAAAAAGCGCCACGATGATTTCGTGGCCGGAAAACTGGCGCGCCCGACCGAGGCTGACGCCTTTCCTTGCGGCCCGCTGGGGCCGTCGGAAGCCGGCATGCGGATTATCAGTGCGGTCCCGGGCGCGCCGACACTGGTGGCGGCGGCGGAAACCGGCTCGGATATCCCGATCTATGATTTGAAAACGCTGCGGGCCGGCCCGCCGTGAGGCTTGCGACGGCGTTCAACGGAGAATACCTCTTACGAGCGTAATCACCGGTTGACGGCGTGTTTCCCGCCGCTATAAGTCCCGCTCTTCGTTTGAATGGCGGATCGCGCGATCCCGTAATGGGGTCGCGCGGTGCATGATGTGTTTGAAGGAGCGCCCCCGTGGCCCGTATTGCAGGCGTTAACATTCCGACCCAAAAGCGCGTCGTGATCGCGCTGCAATATATCCACGGGATCGGCCCGCACTTCGCCAAGGAAATCTGCAGCAAGGTTGGCATTTCCGATGATCGTCGCGTCAACCAATTGACCGACCAGGAAGTGCTGCAAATCCGCGAGACCATCGACCGGGACTATCAGGTGGAAGGCGATCTGCGCCGCGACGTCGCCACCAATATCAAGCGTCTGATGGATCTTGGCTGCTATCGCGGTCTGCGTCACCGCCGGGGCCTGCCGGTCCGCGGTCAGCGCACCCACACCAATGCGCGCACCCGCAAGGGCCCCGCCAAGCCGATCGCCGGCAAAAAAGTGGCCCCGCGTAAATAGAACCAGGCCCGTAAGTAGAATTAGGACCGCACGACAATGGCCAAGGAAACCCAACGGGTTAAGAAGCGCGAGCGCAAGAACATCACGTCCGGCGTGGTGCATGTGAACGCCAGCTTCAACAACACGATGATCACCATCACCGACTCGCAAGGCAACACCATTTCATGGTCAAGCGCGGGCGCGATGAACTTCAAAGGCAGCCGCAAGTCGACGCCCTACGCCGCCCAGGTCGCCGCCGAAAGTGCGGCCGAAAAGGCGATGGAGCACGGCCTGCGCACGGTGGAAGTGGAAGTGTCGGGCCCAGGCTCTGGCCGCGAAAGCGCGCTGCGGGCGCTGCAGGCCAAGGGCCTCACCGTGACGTCGATCAAGGACGTGACGCCGATCCCGCACAATGGCTGCCGGCCGCCCAAGCGTCGCCGCGTCTAAGCCGCTGTCATAACGCTTCGATGCGCAGGGGCGCGTCGGCACTGTTTCATTTTGCTGTCCGTTCCACCAGCCATGGTGGGGCGTCGACATCGCCTCAGGAGCGCCAATGTCGATCGAAAAGAACTGGCTTGAACTGATCCGCCCGAAGAAGCCGATCATCGAGCACGGCTTTGATTCCAAGCGCCGTGCGACGCTGGTCGCTGAACCGCTCGAGCGCGGCTTCGGCATGACTTTGGGCAACAGCCTGCGCCGTATTCTGTTGTCGTCGCTGCAGGGCGCGGCCATCACCAGTGTGCAGATTGACGGCGTGGTGCATGAATTCTCGTCGCTGTCGGGCGTGCGCGAAGACGTCGTGGATATCGTGCTGAACCTGAAGCAGGTCGCGATCCGGATGCGCGGCGAGGGGCCAAAGCGCCTTCTGCTGAAAGGCCAGGGCCCTGGTGAAGTGAAGGCCGGCGACATTCAAACGTCAGGCGATATCGAGATCATGAACCCCGATCTGGTGATCTGCACGCTGGATGAGGGCGCCGCAATCCGGATGGAGCTGACGGTGAACACCGGCAAAGGCTATGTGCCGGCCGAGAAGAACCGCCCCGACGACGCCCCGATTGGCCTGATCGCGGTGGATTCGATTTATTCGCCGGTCAAGCGCGTGGCCTATCGTGTGGAAAACACCCGCGAAGGCCAGGTGCTCGATTACGACAAGCTGATCATCGAGGTGGAAACCAACGGCGCGGTGCGCCCTGAAGATGCGATCGCCTATGCCGCGCGCATCCTGCAGGAGCAGCTGCAGGTGTTCATCACCTTCGAAGAGCCGAAGCAGAAAAAAGAAGCCGCCGAAAAGCCGGATCTGCCGTTCAACCCGTTCTTCCTCAAGAAGGTGGACGAGTTGGAGCTTTCGGTGCGCTCGGCCAATTGCCTGAAGAACGACAACATCGTCTATATCGGTGATCTGGTGCAGAAGTCGGAAGCCGAGATGCTGCGCACGCCGAATTTCGGGCGAAAGAGCTTGAACGAAATCAAGGAAGTGCTGTCTGGCATGGGCTTGCACCTTGGCATGTCAGTCGAGAACTGGCCGCCGGAAAACATCGACGACCTTGCCAAGAAATACGAAGATCAAGTCTAAGCCAGCGCCGCGCGGCGCCGGATCGAAAAAGGGTTAAGCCATGCGTCACGGGATCGCTCAAAAAAAGCTCAACCGCACCGCGAGCCATCGCACCGCGATGTTCGCCAATATGGCTGCCGCTTTGATCAAGCACGAGCAAATCGTCACCACCCTGCCGAAGGCCAAGGCCTTGCGGCCGGTGGTGGAAAAGCTGGTCACGCTCGGCAAGCGCGGCGATCTGGCGGCGCGCCGTTTGGCGGCTTCGCGCTTGCGCGATGAGGCCATGGCCAAGAAGCTTTTTGATGTTCTGGGCAAGCGCTACAAGGACCGCGCCGGCGGTTACACCCGCGTGCTGAAGGCCGGCTTCCGCCATGGCGACAACGCGCCGATGGCGGTGATTGAATTTGTCAATCGCGACGAGGCCGCCAAAGGCCAAGACAGCGGCCCGGCGATGGTCGCTGAATAAGCGCCACTCCTTATAGAGAACCGCGCGGCCGCCCGATTGGGCGGCCGTTTGCGTTTTGCGAATGGACGCACTAACCATGGCTCGAGGGGCAAGCCATGTCAGAACCGCCGCACACCGATGTGTTCATCTCCTATAAGCGGCGCAAGCGCCCGGAGATCGAACATATCGCGACGGCGCTTCGTGAGCTCAAACTGACCGTCTGGTTTGATGCGCGGCTTGAACCCGGGGTGTCGTTTTCCGATGAAATCGCCACGGAAGTGCGTCGCGCGCGGTCCGTTCTCGTGTGCTGGACGAACGATTGCTTTCCCCATGGCGGCGACCAAAACGGCTGGGTGCGGGCAGAGGCGGCGATCGCGCGCGGGCGCAGCGTCTATGTGCCATGCTTCCTTGAGCCGACCGATCTCGACCCCCCCTTCAACAATGATCACGCCGAGAGCTTGATCGGCTGGGCGACGCCTGCAGGCCTGGGGCCGCAAGATCATCACGGCTGGCTCGATATCTTGACGGTGATTGGCCGCCATGTCGGCCGGCAGGGCTTGGCGGACTATTCCCGCGCGCAGGCGCTCGGGGATATGGAAGGGTTGCGCCGCTTCGCGCAGACCTATCCTGCTGATCCATTGGCCGACGCTGTGTGGGCCCAGATCGCCGAGGCGGAGGCGAATGCGGCGCGGGCGCGGACCGAAGCCCAGCGCAAAGCGGCGATGGCGGCGGCGAAACCTGCTCCAGAGGCCGCGCCAAAAGCTGCCTTCGCGCAGCGCGGTGAGTGGCCCCAGCCAGCAAAAGCGGCGCGGCCGACGCCTGCGCCGAAGGCCACACAAGAACCGCCAAGCGCGCGCCGCGGGCGCTTGATTGCATTCGCAGGGATTGCGGGCATTGTCGCTTTCGTGGCCTGGGCAGTGTTGGGGGCAACGCGCCAGGAGAGCTCACCAAGCGTCGCCATGGAAGAAGCGGCGATCCCTGCTGAACAGTCCGATGCGCCAGCGGTCGGGGGAACGCCGAAGTCCACCCCGGACGCCGCATCCCTCCCCCTGCCGGACGAAGCGGCTTGGTCCATCACAACAAAGACATCGCGCGACGCCGTGGAAACCTTCTTGCGCGACTATCCCGATAGCCCTCGCGCAGCCGATGCGCGTCGCGCCTTGGATCAAATCGCGCAGGATGCCTTGCGTCTAGCCCGTCAGGCGGGAACCGCGCAGGCGCTGCGAAATTGGATTGTGGCGTGGCCAGGGCGGCCAGAAATTCCGCAGGCCCGCATCGCGTTAGACGCCGCAAACAAGCGCGATCTCGGGCGCGGCTTGGATGAAGCGCGCGAACAGGCCAAACTCGCCCAACCAAAGACGGTCAATCAATCGGGTACAGTCTCCAAAGGCGGCTGCGCGACAAGCCAGTTCACGATCTATTTTGATTGGGACCGAGTGAGTTTGAACCCAACCGCGGTAGACGCCATTGACACTGCCTTGGCGCGGGCGCGACGGGGCAATTGCCAATTTGCAGCTGTGCGGGTTGTCGGTCACACCGATACAGAACGATCGGCGCAATACGCGCAAGGTCTATCGCTTCGGCGCGCCGATGCTGTCCGCGACGCCCTGGCCGCGCGCGGCGTTCCCCTCGCTCTCATCACCGTGGAGGGCCGCGGAGAGACGGAGCTCGCGAGGGCCACCCCTGACGGCGTGCGCGAGCCGCTCAATCGCCGCGCTGAGGTTAGCTTCACGTTCCGCTAATCCGCCCCGCCTTGAAATCGCCCCGTCCGATCGTCACATGCGCAGCCTGTGAAAAGAACCGGAGTTCGCGCCCCCATGACTCGCGAAAACACCCGTAGCGGTCAGCCGCATCGCCGCAAAATCGGCCGCGTGAAGGCCGCCTGGATCGCCGTCGCCGTTGCAATGGCCGCCTGCTCCCCCGCCGCCTCGCCCGACACCAACGCCGCCCAGCCGATCGAAAATGCGGTGGCGACCGGTGATCAGGGTGTCGGCCTGACGCTGGCGCAGGGCGCACCGCTGGAGCGCGTCGCGCCTGGCTCGCGCGCGGATGTGCAGATGTCGCTCGCGCCGGTCGTGCAAAAGGCGACCCCGGCGGTCGTGAACGTCTATGCCCAACGCATCGTGCGCCGGCGCCCGTCGATCTGGGAAGAGATGATGCGCGGCCGCGGCGATATGGGCGGCATGTCGCGCCAACGGATCGAGCAATCGCTGGGCTCGGGCGTGGTGGTGCGCGGCGATGGCGTGATCGTCACCAATAATCACGTCGTCGATGGCGCGGACGCGCTGAAGATTGTGCTGTCGGATCGGCGCGAATTTGATGCGCGCCTCGTTCTGGCTGATCCGCGCACCGATCTTGCCGTGCTGCGCATTGAGGGCTTGAGCGAGCGGCTGCCGGCGCTGGCCTTTGCCGATACGCGCGCGCTGCAGGTTGGCGATATGGTGCTGGCGATCGGTAATCCGTTCGGGCTGAACCAAACCGTCACCAGCGGGATTATCTCGGCGCTGGCGCGGACGGAAGTCGGGATTAACGATTTCTCGTTTTTTATTCAAACCGATGCTGCGATCAATCGCGGCAATTCCGGCGGCGCACTGGTGGATATGCGCGGCGATCTGGTGGGGATTAATACCGCGATTTTCTCGGAAGGCGGCGGCTCCAACGGGATTGGTTTTGCTATTCCCTCCGAAATGGTGCGCCGGGTTGTTGAAGGCGCCTTGGCGGACGGGCGGGTCGTGCGGCCATGGCTTGGCGTGCGCGGCCAGCCGGTGACGCAGGATATTGCCCGCTCGATCGGCTTGCCGCGGCCCACCGGGGTGATCCTGCAGGCCGTGACGCCGGATTCGCCAGGCGCACGTGCGGGCCTGCGTGTGGGCGATGTGTTGCTGTCGGTGGGGGGGGTGGATGTGGTTGATGAAGGCGGCGTGCGTTATCAATCCGGCATCCAGCGCCCCGGCAGCACCTATGCGCTGGTGATTGCCCGCGATGGGCGCCAGCAAACCCTGAATGCCCGCGCCGAGGCGCCGCCGCGCAATCCCGCTCCCGATCCGCGCGAGATTTCCGGGAATAACCCGCTCAATGGCGCGCGGGTGATCAATCTGTCGCCGGCCACCGCAGAAGAACAGGGGCTGGATCCGTCCTTGTCTGGCGTGATGATCCAAGCGGTGGATCGGCGCGGCTTTGCTGGCCGGGCAGGTTTCCAGCCGGGCGATATCATTCGCACCATTAATGGCCAGGCGGTGCGCAGCAGTGCGGACCTGGTGCGCCTGATGCAAGGCCAGGCGCGGGCGTGGCGCTTGGAAATTCTGCGCGGCGGCGAGACGATCGTGGCGACCTTCTGATCCTATCGCGTGAGGCGCAGGCGCGATAAAGTCGCCGCGATATCCTGGAAGGCGTCACGCAGTTCCGGTCCGCCATGGGCCTCAAATGCATAATGGGGGGCCGTGGCGCAGTCGCGCAGCAATGCCCGTACAGTGGCGTCGGTCACATCAAACGCGACCGTGAACACCAGCACGCCGTCATTCTTGATATTGCCGCACAGATCCGCCGTGACTGTATTGGCCACAGCGCCATTATTGCCCTCATGCAGGCCATTGCCGTTGTGCAACGGTTCAATAGACACGGTGTTCACGCCGTCCGTCATCAGCACAATGGCGCGCATCGCGTCGCGGTCGGTCGTTGGGTTGAGGCCCTCGGCAAACGGGATGCGATGCGACAGCGCGGCCCAGCCTGCGCATTCCGACTACTTCGGCCACTCATTCCACCATGGACTTCGGCCAGTGTGAGCAGCCTTTCGACTGGCGATCATTGGTTCGGTCTTAAGCAATGGTCAAGTGGCGGCGAAATGGCACTGACGCAGCGGCCGGCGCGCGCGCGCTGACCGCAAGAGTCTGGGCGCGCGCGCGCCGGTCGCGGTGGGATAAGCTGGGGCCGTTGGTTCAGGGCGCGGCGTCGTGTCCGGCGGGGTCGCGGATGCTGCCGCCGCCGAGTTTGAGCCGGTGCGCGGAATGAATGATGCGATCAAGAATGGCGTCAGCATAGGTCGGATCGCCGATCATCTCGTACCAGGCTTCGGTCGGGCGCTGGCTTGTGATGATCAGCGCATGGCGGCCGTGGCGTTCCTCGATCAGCTCCATCATTTCGCGCCGTTGCGCTGCTTCGAGCGGCGCCATGCCCCAGTCGTCCAGAATCAAGACCTTCACACTGCACAGCTTGCGCATCAA
>JBIKVO010000012.1:0-17566 GCA_044356795.1 Caulobacterales bacterium | reverse complement strand
GAGGGAAGCACGCATTCATTGAATCTGGCAGGGCGGCTTGACAGGCAAATGCTATACCGAGACGCAACGAACCGCGCATCCACGCCTTCCGTCGCCAACCACACCGTCTTCGGGATCGTCTTTGCCGCTGGAATAACAAGCCATCATCCGGCGCAACAGGCCAAGCGCCACCGCCGCACGATCGAGCGTCAAGTCAAGCCGAGCCATCCATTCGCAAAACAGCGCGGCTGGCATGAAACGCCCCGCCTGCTCATCCGCCCACCGCCGCAACCCCGGCGCGCCGAAAACGACCTCGCCCGGCCACGCGACACTCCAACCCACATCGCTGACGCGAACCTGGCTGAAAACCGACTCCCCTCGCAGCGGCGCCAGGGCAGACCGCGTCTCGACGATTTGTAAGAGATCGATGGCGCGAAACTCGCCGCCATCGAATGTCACGTCCAACATCACCGGCGCATACGACGCACCTTCACGATTTTGCCAATCGCAACAGCATCCAATGCCGTGCCGGTCGCCGTCACCCGCCGCTCCATGCGCCTCAATGCACCCGCAATAGCGGCTAGATTTCTGCCGCCCAAACCAGGACCTCAAAAAGGTCCAGCCGACCCTTCAGTGCGATAACTTCAAGCGTGTCTATTTCAACTTGCACTGCACCATCGCGGCTCAAGACACGAAAACATAGCAACCGACAATCTGCAAAGTACGCCGCGATGTCGACCACACCAGGCCGTGCGAGCCTTGGCATTTGTCAACACCCTGGTTTCCACCACAGCGCAAGTGTAGCCCTTGCCTGCCAGCCCCCCTCACCCCGGTGCGATCATTCTCTCTGGCCGCATGAGCGCGTCGAAGTCTTCATTCGTCAGATATTTCGGCACTGCCTCATCGCGCAGCGTCGTGCCGTTCTTATGTGCGGTCTTTGCGATCAGCGCGCACGTGTCGTACCCTAATTTGGCATTCAACGCCGTAACCAGCATTAGGCTGCGCTCCATTGCCGCTTTGATATTATCTTCGCGTGCTTCAATGCCGGCGACGCAATTATCCTGAAAACTCACCGCCGCATCGCCAATCAGCCGCGCTGACTGCATGAAATTATAAATCACCACCGGCTTGAACACATTGAGTTCAAAGTGGCCTTGGCTGGCGGCGAAGCTGATGGTGGCGTGATTGCCCAAAACCTGCGCACACACCATCGTAAGCGCTTCGCTTTGCGTCGGGTTCACTTTGCCCGGCATGATCGAGCTGCCGGGTTCATTCTCCGGCAGCATCAATTCGCCAAGACCACTGCGCGGTCCCGAGCCGAGAAACCGAATATCATTGGCGATCTTGAACAAATCCATCGCGCAGGCATTCAGCGCGCCATGCGCGTAAGCCAGCGCGCCGTGGCTGGCGAGCGCCTCAAACTTATTCGGCGCCGACACGAAAGGAAGCCCGGTGATCTGCGCCACTTTCGCGGCAAACAGATCCGCAAACCCCACAGGAGCATTCAAGCCGGTGCCAACCGCTGTTCCGCCCTGCGCCAATTCAAACAAATCCGGCAATGTATCTTCGATGCGGCGGATACTGTTTTCCAGCGCATGCGCGTAACCGGAAAATTCCTGACCCAATGTCAGCGGGGTGGCGTCTTGGGTATGGGTGCGGCCGATTTTGATAATACCGGCGAATTGATCCTGTTTATAGGCGAGGCCGGCACGGAGTTTTGTTAATCTCGGCAGGGTTTCGCGCACGAGAAATTCAGCCGCGGCGATATGCATCGCGGTCGGGAATACATCATTGGATGACTGCCCATAATTGACGTGATCATTGGGATGGATCGGCTTCTTGCTGCCGCGGACGCCGCCAAGCATTTCGATGGCGCGGTTGGAGATCACTTCATTGACATTCATGTTCGTCTGCGTGCCTGAGCCGGTCTGCCAGACGCTAAGCGGGAAGTGGTCGTCGAGTTTGCCGTCGATCACCTCTTGGGCGGCGGCAATGATCGCATCCGCGATGTCCAGCGAGAGTTTGCCAAGCTCTTTGTTTGCCTCAGCGGCGGCCCGCTTCACGATACCCAGCGCGCGAACAAGCGGCTGTGGCATCTTCTCTTCGCCGATCTTGAAATTGCCGAGGCTGCGCTGCGCCTGCGCGCCCCAATAGGCGTCGGCGGGGACTTCGATTGGGCCGAAGGTGTCGGTTTCGGTACGGGTGGCGGGCATGGGCGGCCTCATGTGAAAGATGGTGGCCGCCGGGTTAGCGCGCGCCGACGTGCGGCGCAATGCGGCGAACACCGTTGCCAAAGGCGAAGTGACGCTGCGCAAGCAAAAGCCCGCCTGTCACGCTGCCGGCCACAAGCCCCAGCGGCGCCGGCACGCTTTGTAAGCCCAAAAGCCAGTTGCGGGACGCAATGCGCAGCTTAAAGCAACAAAGTGCGCGTGAAACCTAGCCACCGACTGAGCGTCTCGCTAGGCGTTATTGTGGCGTGTCTCTTGGCTGCTTCGCCAAGCCCCTGTGCGCAATTGTCAGGAGCGTCATCTGCCCCATCGTCTGAGTCCATTTTGGCGCGGTGCGTCGTTGGCGACGTCCTCGTTCTGCCGCGCTACGCGGATCCAGAATTAGACCAAAATTAGAATCATTGGCGTACATCGCACGACGGACAGGCCGTGACGAGGTGTACGCCAATGCGCGCCCAAGGACTGGACCGCAGCGCCGCGCAAGGCCAACTGCGCGCCGCCGCAGAAAGCGCGCTGGCTGATATGCGTGCTGCGCAATCGTGCCTGGCCGCGTCTTCGGATGCGCCCAACGCCTCCCGATCGCGTCTAATCAATGGTGACTTTGGCGCGGTTGAGCCCAGCATCACTCAGTCCTGCACGCGCTCGATCATGATGAATGATATTACCGCCTGCCACAATGCCTAGCGAGCGAGCGCGCCGGCGCCAAACCCGCCTGGTCTGAGTGCGCCAGACAGCACGGCGCGCGGGACAGACGCCAACACCCCGTATGCGGCAGGTCCGCCAACCCGCTGTGCGCAGCTGGAGCCAGGACACGCTCCATTGTCATCAACATGGCGCAATGTCTCGATGTACCGGCTGGCATGGGTTGGATGGATGACGACGCCTGCAGTGCTGCGGCGGGCCTGTGGTCGCGCCCCATTCTCCGCATGGCACCCGGCGAACAGTCAGACCTCAACTGCGTGTTTGGAAGCGCCCAATTCAGTGTTTGCTTCAATGCGGACACCTTCGCTCCTCAAAGCGATGCCGTCTATGGCTGCATCGGCGCGCACACGGGAATGAGATTTTCTGATGGCCGAGAGAACGGACGGCCATTACCGACAGGCGCGTCAATCGAACGATCCTCCGATGGACGGGGGGCAAACATACGAATCCCGCCGCCGCCATCACCGCCGCCGCGACTGCCCCCCACCCGCCCCGACATTGAGCGCCGATCGCTTCGGGGCGGAAATAGTTTGGCCGCCCGGCGAAGAGGCGATCTATCGATACTTTCCACGTTTTATGCTCCGCCAAGCCGAAGGAGGCAGCGTTACGGCGAAAGGCTGGGTTCCAGGCGAAATCGGTGACGTTCGCGAATTTCGGTGCGAGGCCGTCGAAGAAACACCAACTGGCCGTAGCTTGGGCGCAATAGCGATTCGTTACGTCATGAACGAATATCGGTTTAAGCCGAAGACGTGGGAACCGCACGCGACTGGCCTTATGACGTCACACGCGAGCGTCGCCATCGTAAAACTGAGGTTTTGAGTAACGGCGGCGCGCAAATCCAGCATTGCGCCAAGAGACGGATCTAGCGTCTAGGCCGAAGCCCCACCCCTACCCCGCTTGCGCGAAACCGCCCCCGCCTGTACCCCCATGGCATGGCTGACGTTCTGATCGCCCCTTCGATTCTGTCTGCTGATTTCGCCAAGCTGGGCGAAGAGGTGCGCGCCATCGAGGCTGCAGGCGCCGACATGGTGCATGTCGACGTGATGGACGGCCATTTCGTCCCCAATCTCACGATCGGGCCGATGGTGGTTAAGGCGCTGCGTCCACACGTGAAAACCGTGATGGATGTGCACCTGATGATCGCCCCAGTGGACCCGTTCATCACCGCCTTCCGCGAGGCCGGCGCTGACATCCTGACCGTCCACCCTGAGGCCGGGCCCCACACCCATCGCACCCTGCAGGCGATCAAGGCGAGCGGCGCGAAGGCGGGACTCAGCCTCAATCCCGGCACGCCGATTACGGCGCTGGAGCCGGTGATCGACCTTGTGGATCTGGTGCTGGTGATGAGCGTCAATCCCGGTTTTGGCGGCCAGGCCTTCATCGACAGCCAGCTTGCCAAAATCACGGCGATCCGCGCCCTGATTGACCGTTCGGGCCGCGATATCATTCTTGAGGTCGATGGCGGAATATCGCCTGAAACGGCGCCGCGTTGTCTTGCTGCGGGTGCGACGGCGTTGGTCGCGGGGACAGCCGTGTTCAAGGGCGGCCCCGCCACATATGCCGCCGCGATCGCGGCGCTGCGGGGGCGCTGAGCGGTGGCGGCTGGTGCCAATCCCGCTGGCGCCTGGTTGAGCGTGCTGTCCGCCGCCGCGGATGAGTGGCGCGCGACCCCCTTCTATCGCCTCATGCTGCGCGGGGCCGACCCCGACCGCATCGCGCAATGGGGCGAGGATCCGCGCCGCGGCGATCCCGTTGTGGGCGGCGAGATTCTTCGCGGCATGTGGCGTTTCGGGGCTGAACGTCTCGCCCGCGCGCAAACCATCCCATGGAGCGCCGCCCCGCCCAGCGCGCATTTCAGCGCCCGCCTGCACAGCTTTTCCTGGCTGGTGGATTTGGCCGCTGCGGGGGCGTCCAGTTATGAGCCGATCAGCGCGCTGATCGACGCCTGGATGGATGGTTATGGTGAATGGCATGCCGCAGCCTGGGCGCCAGAGCTGGCGGCGGAGCGGATTTATGCCTGGCTGTGCCACGGCCGGCCGGCGTTTGAGCAAGCCGATGCGGCGCGCCGAGCGGCGCTGTTGCGCACGCTCGGGCGGCAGGCGCGCCACCTGTTCATCGCCGCACAAGACGGCCGCCGCGTCGGCCCGTTGGCGCCGCTGCGCACGCCGCTGTCACGGATCAAAGCGGGGGCTGCATTGATGCTGGCGGGGCTGGCCGGATTGCCGGATGCCGAGCGCCTGCTGGACCTTGGCGAAGAGCTGTTGATCGAAGCGTGCGCGCAGCAATTTTTTGCCGATGGCGGGCATAAATCGCGCTGCCCGGAAATGCTGATCGACGCCCTGTCCGACATGATCAGCGTTGATCGCGGCTGCGCCCGCGCTGGCCGCGAAAGCCCGCCTGACCTGCGCGCGCAAATGGCGAAGATGGCGGCGATGGTGCGACTGTTTCGCTTGGGCGATGGCGCGTTAGCCTGCTTTCAAGGCGGCGGCGAAGGCTTGGCCGGCAGCATCGACGCCGCCCTGCGTGAGCTCGGCGCCGGGCGTGATTTTCAATATGCAACGCAATCGGGCTATCAGCGGCTTGCCGCAGGCGAGACCATTCTGGTGATGGATGTGGGCGCAGCGCCGCCGCGCGATTACGCCGAGCGCGGCCATGCTGGTGCGCTGGCGTTTGAAATGAGCAGCGGCGCCGATCGCGTGATCGTTAATGTGGGCTCCAGCTTTGAAATTGATGCGCAATGGCGCGCAGCCGGACGGGCCACCAATGGCCATTCCACACTGGTGGTGGATGATGCGTTGAGCTGCGTGTTTGAACAGGCGCGCGGCGCGCGCGGGGCGGCGCGCCCCGTGGGGCCATCCGCAGTATCCGGCAAGCGCACAGAAGACGACGAGGGCGTGGGTTTGGAAGCGCTGCATGACGGCTATCGCAGCACCTACGGCCTGATCCATCGCCGCGTTTTGCATATGCGCAAAGATGGCGGGCGGTTGTTTGGATTGGATAGTCTCGCCCGGCCGTTGAAAGATTCAAAAAGCGATCCGACGCGCACCGCGCCAGCACCGTTTGCATTGCGTTTTCATTTGCATCCACAGGTACGCGCCGAAGCCGCCGATGCGCGCACGATTTTGCTGCACACCCGCCGCGGGGATGTGTGGCGCTACCGCGCCGATCGCGACGCAACACTGGAAGACAGCGTGTATCTGGGGCACGGCCAACCGCAACGCACACGTCAAATCGTGGTGACGGGCGCTGCCGATCCGCGCGGCGAAGGCGATGAGCCCGGCAACCGCGTTTTCTGGGCGCTGACGCGCTTGAAATAGGGGCTGCAGCAAGGCCTTGGCCACTGTCTGCGACTTTGTTACCGACAGCTTTGCATCAAGGGATTCTCATGTCTGTTTTGCTGATCCGCCGCGCCTTGATTTCGGTGTCCGACAAGACTGGCCTGATCGACGCCGCCACTCGCCTCGTGCACGCGGATGTGGCGCTGATCTCCACCGGCGGCACAAAAAGTGCGATCGCTGCGGCCGGCCTGCCGGTGACTGACATTTCTGACATCACCGGCTTTCCCGAAATGATGGGCGGGCGTGTGAAAACACTGCATCCGTCCGTACACGGTGGATTGCTGGCGCGGCGCGATTTACCGGATCACCGCGCCGCAATGGACGCGCACGGCATCGCCGGCATTGATCTGTTGGTGGTCAATCTGTATCCGTTTGAAGCCACTGTCGCGGCGGGAAAGCCGTTCGACGATTGCATCGAGAACATCGATATCGGCGGGCCAGCGATGATCCGCGCAGCGTCGAAGAATTTTGATTTCGTCGCCATATGTACCGATATGGACGATCTCTCCGCCGTTCTGGCTGCGATGGATGGGGACGGCGTTTCGCGCGATTTGCGCATGCGTTTGGCGGCGAAGGCCTATGCACGTACGGCGGCCTATGATGCGGCGATTTCGAATTGGTTTGCCCAGCAGCTGGGTGAGACCGCGCCAGCCTGGCGCGCCATCGGCGGCCCATTGAAGCAAAGCCTGCGCTATGGCGAAAACCCGCATCAGAGCGCGGCTTTTTATGCTGAAGGCCCGGCGCGGTTCGGCGTTGTCACGGCGCGGCAAATGCAGGGCAAAGAGCTGTCCTACAACAACATTGCCGATACCGACGCCGCCTATGAGCTGATCAGCGAATTTGATCGCGCCACGCCGGCGGCAGCCATCATCAAGCATGCCAATCCGTGCGGCGTGGCCGTGGGATCATCGCTCTTGGAGGCGTATCAACGCGCCTTGGCGTGCGATCCGGTTTCGGCATTTGGCGGTATCGTTGCTGTGAACCAGTGTCTTACCGCCGCCGCCGCGGCCGACATCATCAAAATTTTCACCGAAGTGGTGATTGCTCCGGATGCGGATGAAGAAGCGATCGCTCTGTTTGCAACGAAAAAGAATTTGCGCCTCTTGTTGGCGGGCGGCGTTCCTGATCCGCGCGCGCCGGGATTGACGGTGAAAAGCGTTGCCGGCGGCATGCTGGTGCAATCGCGCGATGCGGCCGGGATTGATCCGGCATCCTGGCGGATCGTGACCAAACGCCAGCCCAGCGCACAAGAATGGGCCGATATGGCCTTCGCCTTCACCGTGTGCAAGCATGTGCGATCGAATGCCATCGTCTATGCCAGGGACGGTGTGACTGTGGGCGTGGGCGCGGGGCAAATGAACCGTAAAGACTCCGCGCGGATCGCCGCCTTGCGCGCTGAAGAAGCCGCGGCCGCCGCTGGCCTGCCGCAATCGGGCGCGATCGGATCAGCCTGCGCTTCCGACGCCTTCTTTCCATTCCCGGACGGTTTGTTGGAAGCCGCCGCCGCCGGCGCCACCGCAATCGTGCAGCCGGGCGGTTCGATCCGCGATCCTGATGTAATCGCTGCCGCCGACGACAAGGGCCTGACCATGGCCTTCACCGGACATCGCCACTTCCGTCATTAGTCGCCACTTCTGTCATGACGTGTGCCCGGCTTGTCGTAACGCCCTGCGCTTTGCATAAGCGGCGAGAGAGGAAACCATCGCCATGGGCGAAAAAAAACGCCGCTTATCCGCCGCCGGCCTCGTGCCGGCCACGCCTGGCCCGCCACCCATTCTGGTGCGCCCCGCGTTCGAACCGGATCTCGATCAGATCACGGTGATTTATCACCATCATGTGATGACGGGGACTGGCACCTTCGACATCGACCCGCCAAGCTACACCGCGATGCGCGACCGCTGGGTGAAAATCGCCGCCCAGGGCTGGCCGTTCCTGGTGGCGTGCGACCCGCAGGCGTTTTCGCGCGTGCTGGGCTATGCTTATGCGCAACCATTTCGTGAACGCAAAGCCTATGAGAAGACCTTCGAAGACTCGATCTATGTGGCGCCATTTCAAACGCAGCGCGGCATTGGCAAGCGCTTGCTCTATACTTTGATCGAGGACTGCAAAGCCCTGAATGTCCGTCAATTATTAGCGGTTATTGGGGACTCCCAGAATACCGCCTCAATCAATCTTCACGTTTGGGCGGGGTTTCGCCACGTTGGCTTCTTGCACACGGTGGGCCGCAAGTTTGGCCGCGACCTGGACGTGGTGCTGATGCAGCGGGCCTTGGCGTCCAACGAAGAGTCCCGCGTTCGTGGGTGACTTTGGCCAGCCCCCGCGCTATCCTTACCGTCACTGGGAGAGCGGAGGCGAGTGCCGCATGCGGGTCATTTGGATGCGGGTCATTTTGATGATCGACAACCATCACGCCGCGACCGCATCGCGGATGAACGGCGGTTGCGGTGGTAACGTCTCCTTAACGGATGCGGGCGACCCTTCCAATCAAGAGGGAGGCGCCGAGATGAAAAAACCTCTGATCGGCATGATGCTATTGGGTTGCGCCCTGTTGTCCGGGCTCGCCGTTTATACCTCTGCGCGGGCCGAGCCAGCCCGAGAGGCAACCAATCCCGCGGTCCGCATGGCGCTGCCGCAAACCTTCGATCTGTTTGGCGCATCACAGACAACGCCGGCCGAAGCGCCGGCGTTGTCGTTTTCAAGCGATGAAGCCGTTTCGCGCCTGATCATCGACGCCGCACCGCTACGGATCACCGACGCCTTCCCCGCCCTTGATCGACCGGGCCACGAGGCGATCCGCAATCTCGATCTGGAATTCGCGATCAGCAGCGGCCGCCCGGGCGGCCTCGAACTGGCCATCGCGCCCCGGGCAGAGGTGTCCATCGGGCCGGAGGGCCGCACCAGCGCGGGCGCCGGGGCGGAAGTGCGGATCGGCCAGGGCCTCGGCCGGCTGATGCAAGCCGACGACGGTGAAGACGGCCGCTGGTATTTGTTCGCCGCCACCGATGGTTCGGCGCTGACTTGGCGGCCGGAGTCTGCCGAATCCGGGTTGAACGGCCTGCGCTTTCAGGAGGAACGCGTGGTGGTGGGCGATGCGCAAATTGGCGTTTCCGCTGAATTCAGCGGGATGCAGGCGTCGTTGTCGCTGGTGAACCGCGAAATCAGCAATGGCAAGGAATCGACCGACCAAAACTTTGTCGGCGCCACCTTGACCTGGCGCCGATAGCCGCCGCCCGCGCGCCCTTCCGCGCACCCCACGCGATGAAGCCAGGGGCGCCCCCCAGCGTATCCGGCTTCACCGCTTCGGGCAGTCGGCTGAGACCAAAAAACCAATCGAGCCGGCCCTTTCGCCTTGCGAATTCTATGTTTTCGTTCGCGTGCTTGCGCGGCGTGCCATTGCGCACGTCGCTGCGGACATCCGTATGGGCGGAGCGCATCGCGGCGACGAACGCCTCAATCAGATTGACCGACACGTCGTAGCCACGCTCGCGCCAGTATTGGAGACTAGGCTGCTTCACGCGCTGGGGCCATCGAGCGAGCAGAAATCATCCTGCATGGCAAATCGTGGGTTTGCCGGACCACGCAAGGCGGCGGCCGGAAAGCTGGGAGAAAAGGGTGGCGTTCAGGTTTTTGGCGTGTGCGCCAGCACACGGGCTGCGCGCTCACGGATCTGACGGGCCATCGCATTGGCCACGCTGGTGGTGCGGCGGGCGTCATCGCCTGCCATCACCTCGATCGTGTCGGCCGCGCCCATCACGTCGAGGGCGAAGGCCTGCATCTCGGTTGTTGTCATCGACCGGGGCGCATTATGGGGGGGCTGGCGAAAGCATCCATGCTGTCAGACACGCTTGTGCCCCTCCGTTGCGATCACGGTCTTGTGCGCGGCCCGCTCATCGAACTCGTTCAGCCACGCACTTACGCGACAACCAAATGGCGAAAAAGTGATGACCGCCGTGCGAGCCGCCGCAGTTCTGCAACCCACTGCATCTTTCATGCAGGGCTCAGTTCGGCGGGAACACAAAATGCGCCCGCTTTCAGCAGTTGATCAGGCCAAAGCCACGCGCTTAATGCTTGAAAAAGGGCGGAAAATGAATGCCAAAAGCTGATCGATAGGGGGCGGTCGAAGGGCGGCAAATCGCGACGGTCCGCGAATTTTTTCGCCCGCATTGGGTGCACCTCTCCCCGCCGCCAGGAAGGCCCCGACTGCCCGCAGCGCGGCCGAATTGCAGTTCGTCACGCCCAATTTGGCGAACACCCGGCGCACCAGCGTATCCACGGTGTGCGGCGACACGCCCAGAATGTCTCCACTATCGCCATTGGACTTGCCCATCACCAAACGGCAGACCATCTCAATTGCCCGGGCCGATCATTCCGCTGGGGGCTGCATCAAGATCGGGCCATGCACCTGCACAAAGCGATCGTGGAATTGATGGCAGGCATACTGCAGCAGCCGCAGATCGGTGGGCGACAGTTTCAACCGCCCCACCTTCAAGCTGGGCCCGTAATGCGCATTTGCACAGCGCGCCGACCATCGGCGCCGCCAGTTCTTGCAGGTAGCGCTTCTGACCATTGTTCAAAGTGAGCTTTCCCCCACATCGAACCAACGGAATGGCGCATCCGCAAAGCGCGCGGCCGCAATGATCGGATCATAGGTGAAAAACCCGCGGCTGGAGGAATGCTTAACCCCGTATTCCGGGAAGCTCTGGAAAACAAAGCCGTCTTCAAAGCGGACAGGCCGCACCTGCGCCGCCAAGCCATAAAAGCTGGCGGCATCAATTCAAAAATGCACGACGAACGCCTTGAACGCGACACTCAGTGCGCCTTGACAATCAGTACGTCTTGATCGTCGAGCGCATCGGCGGCGGCGATAAAATCCGAAAGGACGGTGATAAGAGTTCCACCCATGGCGGACGTCGCGATTTACGCCCGCCATGGCCCATGACCGTGCGACGATTTTGCCACACCGGCAATGGCAAAACAGGACTGTGATGACGCACGGCGGCGGGCATGTTTCGCGGAAGAAACAACGGCCGCGGTCTCTACCCTCGCCGGCTTCCTCGCCGCTTAACGCGTCTTTGGCGCATACCGATCGCGCAAGCGCGTCTGCCGCGACACCAGCGGTGTCGCGACGCCGTCTATATAAACCGCTGTCGGCGTACTGGTGACATCCAAGGGATCGCCATCCCACACCACGACATGCGCCGCGCGCCCGCGGGCCAGCACGCCCAACTCCTGGCTCATGCCAAAAATAGCGGCAGGGTTGCGCGACACGGCGGCAAACGCGGCCTCCCACGGCAAACCATTCGCCGCCGCATTGCCAGCCAGCTGCAACACCAAGCGCGACTGATGCGCATCATCAGACCCGGGCGACGCGGCAATCGCCACCGTCACGCCCGCCTTGTGGAGCAGCGCCGCGTTATCCAGCCGCGCTCCGATCCGCTCAAACCGGTCTGGCAGGTTGGCCAGCGGATCAAGGATCACCGCGATCTGCGCAGCGGCCAATTCCGGCCCTGCCCGCCACGCTTCGGCGCCGCCATGGATGGCCAATCTTAGCCGCGGATTGGCGCGTGCAAACGCCAGCAGCTGGCGAATGTCCGATTCCTGATCAATCTGCACCAGGATCAAGCCTTCGCCCCGCGCAAACGGCGCGACGGCTTCGGCATCGACCTCATTCAACACCGCACCGCCCTGGCCGCTGCGATAGCGTTGCGGATATTCGCGCGCATCGCGCAGCGCTGCTGCAAGCAGCGGCCACGACGACGCGCGCGATCCGCCCGCGCGCTCGCCGCCGCCTTCGCCCAATACCAGCACCATAAACGCGTCCCGCTTCACCACGCTGTCCGGCGCGCCATCAAGCTTTACCACCGCACCGCGTCCGGCAAACAAAGAGCCACGCGCCGCTGGCGCAATCACCGCATGCGTTACGCCCTCGATGCGCGTCACCGCAATCGCCGACACATTGGCGTTGAATGCGACAGCCGCTTCTGCGGCCGCAGAGATGTGATCGCCCTCGATGTTGGCGTCATTCGGCGCACCAGAGCCGGCGATTTCGCTCAAACCCACTTGACTCATCGCCGCGATAACACCGGGCGTTACCCACTTGCCCCGTGCATCCACAACCGCGGCGCCGACAGGGGCCGCGACATTGCGGCCAACTGCAGCGATGCGCCCGTTGGTAATCAGCACATCACCGCCTTCAATGATTCCGGCATCGGCGTTCGTAATCACCCGACCATTCTGGATCAGGATCGCTTCCGCCGCAGCCGCAGCGGTGAATGCCGCAGACAGCGCGGCTGCGATCATCAAAATTCGGATCATCGCGCGCCCTCCCGCAGCGTCTGGCCAAGCTCAAAATCCGAAGCTGGCGGTCTTGGCGCCGATCGATCGAGCACCAAGGCCCCATCGATATAAACCTTCTCCGCCAGCGCGTACACGCTGAGCGGATCGGCCGACCACACCACCACATCGCCCGCAAGGCCAGGCGTAAGGGCGCCGGTCTCGGAATCGATTCCCAAGGCGCGAGCGGGATTGGCCGAGAGCCAACGCCACGCATGCGCACGGCTGAGGGAAAGCCCGGCGCGGCGGCCGTCAGCCATCGCCTTTGCAGCTTCCTGATTCAAACGCTGAATGCCCACTTCACTGTCAGAATGCACGATTGCACAGCCGCCGGGAACCGCATCAACAAAAGCGATATTCTCGCGGATGCCGTCATAAGCTTCAATCTTGAAGCCCCACCAGTCGGCCCACAATGCACCGCAGACACCGCGTGCGGCTAGTTCCGGCGCGATCTTATAGGCTTCGGTCGCATGGTGGAACGCTGCAACCTTGAAGCCGAATTCATCGGCAACACCCAGCGCGGTGATCATTTCATCACTGCGATAGCAATGCCATTGCACAAGGATATCGCCCTCCAGAACACCCACCAGCGATTCCAGCTGCAAATCGCGATCAGGCGGTTTTGGGGCATCAGCGCCATGCTTTGCGTTGGCGCGTTTCGTTTCGTATTCGGCCCAGTCGCGTTGATATTTCTGCGCGCGGGAAAATGCTGTACGCCATCCCGCAACATTGGCCATATGCGTAGAGGGAAACTGATTGCGCCCGCCATAAACGCGCGCCGGATTTTCCCCGCACGCCATTTTCAGACTTTGCGGCGCGCCGGGAAACTTCATTTCCTGATACGTGCGCGCGCTAAGCACGGGGCGCACCGTTACACCACGACCGCCGATCAAATTCGCCGAACCCGGAAGAATATGCAGCGCCGTAACGCCGCCCGCCAGCGCACGCTCAAAACCGGGATCCATCGGCCAGATCGAATGTTCAGCCCACACCTGCGCGGTGTTTGGCCCCGTTGCTTCATTGCCATTGGCGGTGTCGCGGATCCCGGGCGACGGGTACACACCCAAATGCGAATGCGCATCAATGATGCCGGGCGTGACAAACTTGCCGGTTGCGTCGACGATGGCGGCGCCGCCTGGCGCCGTGAGATTGCGCCCCACGGCGCTGATGCGGCCATCGACAAGCAACACATCTGCGCCCGCCAGTTCGGCGCCCAGACCATCCAGCACCGTGCCGTTGCGGATCAATATGGGGCCAGATGGTGTGCGTTGATAGGTGGACGCGAAAGGCTCCGCTTTGGCGTCGCCCGCGGCAGGACTAGCGGGCTTTTCTCTGGCTTTCTCGGCCGGCGCGCTGCTGGTGGCGCACGCCGCAAGCAACAGCGCCGCCAGCGCCAGCGCCACACAGCGCAGGTTGAATTTCATCGGCGACACGCAATCCTCCCCAATCGGACGCAGGGCGACAGCCCCGCGCGAGACCGCACTGTGGGCGGCCGGGGCGGGCGCGATCAAGCGCCCGCAACACGCGGGCATCGCGACATTTTGTCTTTGGTTTTTCGCGTCTTACCCCACGCCCGGCGAAATTCGCGCACCACGCGAATAACCCTTACCCTCGCTTCTCACGCCTGGCCCGCGTCCCCGGCTTGCCGGCCGCGCTGCGGCCGCGAGCCCTGACCACGGCTTCCTCCGCGCCGGCTGACACCGCCGCTTGCCGAGAAAGCGGATCATCCGCGACGAGCAATTCGGTTTCCTGCAGCCGCTTGATTTCATCGCGGATGCGCGCGGCCTCCTCGAACTCCAAATTGCCAGCCGCCTCGCGCATTTTCTTTTCCAGGTCTGCGATATAGGCCTTGAGATTGTGCCCGATGAAGGGCGTTGCTTCCTCACGCCCGCCGCGCGCACCCGCTCCGCGCTTGAATGACATCGGATCGCGCGGATCGATGGTGAGGCTGTCCTTTTCGTACGCACTCTGCAATATGTCGGCGATGTTGCTTTTCACGCTTTGCGGCGTTATGCCGCGGGCGTGATTATAGTCTTCCTGCTTGGCGCGGCGGCGCTGCGTTTCCGCGATCGCGCGCTTCATCGAACCAGTTTCATTATCGGCATAAAGAATGACCTTGCCGTCGACATTACGCGCCGCACGGCCAATCGTTTGCACCAGTGATGTTTCGCTGCGCAGGAAGCCTTCCTTGTCCGCATCGAGAATGCCAACAAACCCGCACTCGGGAATATCCAAACCCTCCCGCAATAGATTAATCCCGATCAGCACGTCAAACACGCCAAGCCGCAAATCGCGGATGATTTCGATGCGCTCCACCGTGTCGATATCGGAGTGCATATAGCGCACGCGCACACCCTGTTCGTGCATATATTCAGTGAGGTCCTCCGCCATCCGCTTGGTCAACACAGTGACCAGACTACGCAAGCCTTTTCTGGCGGCCTCCTTTACCTCCGCAATCACATCATCAACCTGGCTTGCGCCATCTTTAGACACCGGGCGCACCTCAACCGGGGGATCAATCAAGCCTGTCGGGCGGATCACCTGCTCGACAAACACGCCGCCGGTGCGGTTCAGCTCCCACGAACCGGGTGTCGCGGACACATGCACAGATTGTGGCCGCATCGCATCCCATTCCTCAAATTTCAGCGGGCGATTATCCATACAGCTGGGAAGGCGAAATCCAAACTCCGCCAGGGTGCGTTTGCGATTATAGTCGCCGCGATACATGCCGCCGATCTGGGGAATGGTAACGTGGCTTTCGTCGGTAAACACCAGCGCATTATCGGGCAGATACTCAAACATCGTGGGCGGCGGTTCGCCAGGGCGGCGGCCCGTCAGATAGCGGGAATAGTTCTCGATCCCCGCACAGGATCCCGTAGCCAGCATCATTTCAATGTCGAATTGCGTGCGCTGCTCCAATCGCTGCGCCTCCAAAAGCTTGCCCTGTGCCTTGAACACATCAAGCTGCTGTTTCATCTCCTCCTTGATCAGCTCCACCGCCTGATTCAGCGTGGGGCGCGGCGTGACATAATGCGAATTTGCATACATTTTCACGGCCCCCATCGGGTTGACTTTCTTGCCGGTCAATGGATCGAACTCGACGATCGAATCCACTTCATCGCCGAAAAAGTCAAAGCGCCACGCCCGATCTTCCAAGTGCGCCGGAAACACTTCCACCGTATCGCCGCGCACACGGAACATGCCGCGCGCGAATGCGCTTTCGTTGCGCTTATATTGCAGGCCCACCAGCATCCGGATCAGCTCTCCGCTGTCCATCGCCTGCCCCTTGCGAACCGTGAATGTCATCGAGGTGTAGGTTTCCACCGACCCGATTCCGTAAATACACGATACGGACGCGACGATGATCACATCATCCCGCTCCAGGATGGCGCGCGTGGCCGCGTGTCGCATCCGATCGATCTGCTCATTGATGCTGGATTCTTTTTCGATATAGGTGTCTGTACGCGGCACATAAGCTTCTGGCTGATAATAATCATAATAAGACACAAAATACTCTACTGCATTATCCGGAAAAAAGCCTTTGAACTCGCCGTATAATTGCGCCGCCAGCGTCTTGTTCGGGGCCAGGATCAAGGCTGGCCGCTGCACCGCCTCAATCACCTTGGCCATGGTGAAGGTTTTGCCCGAGCCGGTAACGCCGAGCAGCACCTGATCTCTTTCCCCCTTGTCCACGCCCTCGACCAGATCGGCAATCGCACGCGGCTGATCGCCGGCCGGCTGGTAATCCGATGCAAGCTGAAAGCGTTTGCCGCCTTCAAGCTTTTCCCAGGCGCGCTCTGGCCGGTGCGGGGTCCAAACCGCGGCGGCCTGATCAAATATAAACGGGGCGGAGGCTTCGGCGATGTCGGGGGCGGTTTTGGGCATGGCGACAAGATAGGACACGCAGCGCCCCGCCGCCATCTCTCGAAAATTTCATCATGATCCGCCGTGCTTTGGTCGAACGGATCAACGATCTCATCCGTTTGAGTTCTGTGCGTATGCGTTCTGTGATAGGAGGATTGCCATGAAAGCCGCCCTCGCCGCCGCCCTTGCCGTTTCGCTGTTCGCCGCCGCCCCTGCGGGCGCGGAGCCCCAGCCCCAGTTCCCAGCCCAGCCCCAGCTCCCAGCCCAGCCCGCCGCCGAAGCGCCCGCTTCGCCTTACCCGGTGCTGAAAGAGAACGTCCGCATCCCATTCGCCTCGAGCCTGACGGGCTTTCGCATCGGGGCGGATAAGTCTGTGCTGATCGATGGCCCGGGACGTCGCTGGTACCGCGTTCAACTCGACAGCTTTTGCCAGCGCGATCTGCCGTGGGAGAACCATATTGGCCTCTCGACGCCGACCGGCAGTCTGGACCGCTTCGACATTCTGATTGTGGACGGCCGACGCTGCTTCATTCGCGCCCTGGATCAGATCGAGGACCCCCGCCCGGTGGATCGCGCGCTTAGACCGGCAACGAAAGCGTTGGATTGACGACTTTGGCTGGGTTGCCACTATGGTCTCATCTCGTAGGGAATGCGCGCGATGTCCAGATCGGTTTGTGGTTATTTGCTGTTGGCCTGGGCCGTACTGACGCCCCCTGTATTTGCGCAAGAAACAGTTCAGCTGGTCCGATGGGGGCAGCATAAATTGGTTGGTGGCTGCACGATGAATTACTGGCTTGACCATGGGGCGCCGAAGCAAGTTGACATGGCTTGGTCTGGCGTTTGCATCGATGGGCGCCCTGCAAATGGCGCTGGCGAATTGACGTTTATCGCCGAGAGTAATGATAGGTTCACTGAACGCGTATCCGCGAGCGGTCAAATGGTGAATGGCTTTCTGGATGGTGTTTGGACCTACACCAGTGTCGTCCAGCGAACTGACGGAACCCGCAGCCGTCGGCAACTTCAATCTATCCCTTATGAGATGGGTTGCGCCACTGGAGACTTCGATGACGCCTGCATTCCCGCGCCCAGGCACTGACACCAGACCAGCAATGGCTTTTGCCT
>JBIKVO010000239.1:0-5171 GCA_044356795.1 Caulobacterales bacterium | reverse complement strand
GCAGGCTGGGTTCACCGCCTGCGCCATCGATGTGCGCGGTTATGGCGGCTCCGATAAGCCGCACCCGGTCTCGGCCTACGATATCGAAGCGCTGATCGGTGATGTTGTGGGCGTGATCGAAGCGCTGTCCCCGCAGGCGCCGGCAATCCTGATCGGCCATGATTGGGGCGCGCCGATTGTGTGGAACACGGCGCTGACGCGGCCCGATCGGGTGCACGCGGTTGCGGGTCTTTCGGTCCCGTATCTGGGCGTTCCCACAATGCCGGCAATTGATCTGTACCGTGCGTTTTTCACAGCCCGGGGCCGGTTCTTTTATCAGGTCTATTTCCAGGATGAGGGTGTTGCAGAACACGAATTGGAGCATGACGTGCGCTCCGGTCTGCGGCGGTTCTTGTATGCGATTAGCGGCGACGCGCCGGATGGAACCTGGCCAATAGACAAAGCCCACGGCGAGACGCTGTTGCATCGCTTGCCCGATCCCGATCCTTTTCCTGCGTGGCTCAAAAAATCAGATGAGGATTTTTATGTGGCGGAGTTTTCCGCCTCCGGCTTTCGCGGTCCGCTCAATCGTTACCGCAACAGCCATCTCGATTTTGACTTCCTGTCGCGCTTTGCGGGGCGCACAATTGATCAACCGTCTTTGTTTATCGGCGGTGCGCGCGATCTTGTCTTGAAGATGTTTCCCGGCGTCGATTGGCAAGCGCAGATGCGCACGCAGCTGACGGATGTGCGTGGGGTGCATGTGTTGGAAGGCTGTGGGCATTGGACGCAACAGGAGCGCCCCCGCGAAACCACGGCGCTCTTGCTGGATTGGCTCAAGGCGCTGTAGGCGCAGTCAGGATCGGCGATAGACAGGATCACGCGCGAAAGACGGGATCACGCGCAAATGACAGGGCCTGTCCATTGCGCATAGCCCCAAGAATAGCGGCGAAACCCGTCGCGCACACAAAACCCAAGCCCCGCTTTGCGCGCCTTGGGTCATAGACCCATCCGATGTTTTTAGGCAGCCGCCATCCCTAGTGCGCTTAAGGCGCGCAGGCATCTGGCAAGCGTTCCTGAAGAGGGCCTGCGGCATCGCATTTCAATGCGCCGGCGTCAGCGCAAACACTGGCGTTGGCGCTGCCATCATGGAAACGCCAAAGCCAGTATCGGGGGCTTTTTGCAGCGCAACGCGACCCGCGCGCCCATCGTCTTCTACCGTCTTCTACGGCATGGCGGCGGTTCAAGAATTCGTTGGCCGTCAAATTTTCGCCCGTCAGTTTATCCAGGGAGTCGTTTTCAGGAAAGAACGGACCGTGGGCAAGGCGATGCAACATAACGAGCGCGGGGCGGCATACGGCCGGGACAGATTTTCAGCCGCCAGCTTCGTTGCGACGTGAATGGTGCAAGGGGAAAGCGGCGCAAAATCCTCATCCAGCCAAGCCGCATCCGGCGCTGCTTCGGCGCGGATCGCCGCGGTGATCATCAGGGATGAGGTTGATGTGACGATGAAGCGATCGTGGCCGGCATTGGCTGCCGCCTGCAAGAGGTTCAGGGTCTCGCAGACATTTTCCATGAACGAAGGCGCGGGGGGAAAGCGGGCAATGTGGGGTTTATGCATGCCGCCGGCATGGCTGACGGCCTCGACGCCATGATTGGCGAAGGCGTTCTGGACGGCCGGCTCATCGGCAACGGAGCCGAGAACCGTTGTCACGGTCCCCGGCGCCATATCAAGCCGCACATCCGTGTGGCCAGCCGCGCGCAGTTGCGGCGCAAGACACCGCCCGAGCCGCCCCAATGACACCGTCAGCACGATGCCTATTGCGTGCCTTTCAATCTGATCGGTTGGCGCGCCATGCCCCTTGACCCCGCCGCCCCAAAGGCTGCATGACACCGCGTGTGGCGGGTATAGCTCAATGGTAGAGCTCCAGTCTTCCAAACTGGCTACGAGGGTTCGATTCCCTCTACCCGCTCCAGCATCTGCCCTGTCCGTCCCGTGGATATGCTGAATTCGGCTTTGCGGTAACCCCGAAACCGTCTTGACGCCCCCGCGACAAGTGCTAACAGCCCCGACTTCAATCTGATCTGCCCCGCCCCTGCGCGGCGGCATCATTGCGCCAGCACGAGGACACAATGGGCAAGGAAAAGTTCGAGCGGACCAAGCCGCACTGCAATATCGGCACGATCGGCCACGTTGACCACGGCAAGACGACCCTGACGGCGGCGATCACGATGACGCTGGCCAAGACCGGCGGCGCGAAGGCGATGAGCTATGCCGACATTGACGCCGCGCCTGAAGAGAAGGCGCGCGGGATCACGATCAACACGGCCCATGTCGAGTATGAGACGAAGAACCGTCACTATGCCCACGTCGATTGCCCCGGCCACGCGGACTATGTGAAGAATATGATCACGGGCGCGGCGCAGATGGACGGCGCGATCCTGGTGGTGAGCGCGGCCGACGGCCCGATGCCGCAAACGCGCGAGCACATTCTGCTTGCCCGCCAGGTCGGCGTTCCGGCTCTGGTGGTGTTCATGAACAAGGTCGACATGGTCGACGACGCCGAGTTGCTGGAACTCGTCGAGATGGAAGTGCGCGAGCTGTTGTCGTCGTACAATTTCCCCGGCGACGATATCCCGATCACCAAGGGCAGCGCGCTGGCGGCGGTCGAAGGGCGCGATCCGGAGATCGGCGAGAAGGCGATTTTGGCGCTGATGGATTCGGTCGACGCCTATATCCCGCAGCCGGAGCGTCCGATTGATCAGCCTTTCCTGATGCCGATCGAAGACGTGTTCTCGATTTCGGGCCGCGGCACGGTGGTGACGGGGCGGGTCGAGAAGGGCATCGTGAAGGTTGGCGAGGAAGTGGAAATCCTCGGCATCCGCGATCCGCAGAAGACGACGGTGACGGGCGTGGAAATGTTCCGCAAGCTGCTCGATCAAGGGCAGGCTGGCGACAATATCGGTGCGCTGCTGCGCGGTGTGGATCGTGATGGGGTGGAGCGCGGCCAGGTTCTGGCCAAGCCCGGCTCGATCAAGCCGCACAAGAAGTTTGAAGCCGAAGTGTACATCCTGACCAAGGAAGAGGGCGGCCGCCACACGCCGTTCTTCACGAATTATCGTCCGCAATTCTATTTCCGCACCACCGATGTCACGGGCATCGTGGAACTGCCGGCGGGCGTGGAAATGGTGATGCCGGGCGACAACATCAAAATGGTGATCACGCTGATCGCGCCGATCGCGATGGACCAGGGCTTGCGCTTCGCGATCCGCGAGGGCGGGCGGAC
The DNA here is from genome assembly GCA_044356795.1 of Caulobacterales bacterium. Lineage (GTDB taxonomy): Bacteria > Pseudomonadota > Alphaproteobacteria > Caulobacterales > Aquidulcibacteraceae > JBIKVO01. The sequence goes on along the minus strand of JBIKVO010000239.1, from coordinate 1,905 downwards.
CGTCGGCTCGGGCGTCGTCGCGAAAATTGTGGAGTAAGACGGCGCAGCCGACTTTGAGAACAGCTCGGCTCGGGCGTCGTTGCGAAAATTGTGGAGTAAGACGGCGCAGCCGACTTTGAAAACAGCTCGGCTCGGGCGTTCCGTCCGCACAGCAAAAGCCGTCGGGGCGACCCGGCGGCTTTTTTGTTTTGTGTAAAACGTTGCGCGCCGTCGAAGCCGCCGATTGTGTGAGGCCCGGATCGGCGACGCCGGCTCAACCGCCGCTGCCGTCATCAAGGGTTGGCGGAGAAAAGCCTTGGTCCTGGGCTTGGCTAGGGTGAAGCGCTACGAAAAGCTCGGTCCTGAATGCCGCGCTGTGCGCGGCTTCAGGACGGCTGTGGCGGTGGCATGACCGCCCCGCAAGCCTCTCGGCTGTGCGTTTTCGCCGCAAAAAAGTTGGCTGCGCTGCATCCATTGTCGCCGCTGGCGGCATCGCCTCTGTGTTGCAGGGAATGCGCGCGTCGCCGGGACGTGCGATCTTGGCGCTGGCGGATCGGGCGATCGCGGCGCAATGACGACGGGAGGCCGGTATGGAACGGTTCATCATAGGCGTAGCGCTGGCGGCGGCGGGTCTGTTTGCGCTGGGGGCGGCGACCGGCGGCAGCTCGCCGATGAACATGTCGTTCTCGTTTGTGAGCGATGGCCGCGGCGTATCGGCCGCCACCGGCACGGGCGGCCAAGCGGTCACCGCAGCGTCAGAGACTTTCGCCGCCAGGCGCTTTCGCTTCGAGGATGGCTTTGCGCGGCTGGTGGTGATCCCCGAGGAACGCGCCGACATCGCGGTGCGGCTGGTGCAGGCGGGGGCGGTTGCGGCGCCGGTGCTGCGCGTGGCGGGCGACCGGCTGATTATTGATGGCGAACTGGGCGCGTCGCTGCGCGGCTGCAGCGAGGCGGGCGCCACATTGGCAGATGGCGCCGTGACGCCATTGGCCCAGGCGCCCGTCATTGAAGTGCGCACGCCGAAGGCGGTGCGGGCGGATGTGGTGTCGGCCGGATATGTCGAGATCGGCCCTGCGGCGAGCGCTGATCTGGAGGTTGTCGGCTGCGGTCGGGTGAGTCTCGGGCCGGTGGCGGGCGACTTGGAGTTGCGCCGGGCGGGGTCTGGCCTGGTGCGCGTGGACAGCGCGGCGAAGGCGGAGGTCGAGGGGCTCGGCGACGGCCGCATCGAGATTGGCGCGATCAGCGAGCAGGCGGAGCTTTCGGTCGCCGGCTCCAACCGGATTGTGGTGCGCGAAGCCCGCGGCGATGCCGATGTGTCGGTGCGCGGCAATGGCGAGGTGGAGATCGTCGGCGGAGACCTGACAACGGCGAGCGCGGAGGTGACGGGCTCTGGGTCGATCAAGATTGCAGCATCCATTGCCGAGCTGGAGGCGACGGTGACGGGATCGGGCGCGGTCACGGTGGCGGCGCCAGTGGCCAAGGGCGATACGCGGGTCACGGGCTCCGGCGTGATTGCGCTGGGCCCCGTGACGGGGGCGTTGGAGCGCCGGATTGTCGGGTCGGGCCAGATCACCGCCGCCACCACGCCAGCCGCCCCTGCACCGCCCACGCCCCCCACTGCGCCGCCCGTGCCGCCGCCCCCGGCGCCGGCCGCAAAATGACAATCGCCGGGCGAAAAACGCACGCGCCGCTTGCCGGCCCTGCCGGCCTGAGGCATACACGCCGCTTCACCCTGTCCCGTGGTTAGCGGGCGCAGGCGGCTGTCGTTGGCGTGAGCAGGCGGCGGCTGTTGCACAGCGGTCAAGGGGTATAGCTCAGCTGGTAGAGCATCGGTCTCCAAAACCGAGGGTCGGGGGTTCGAGTCCCTCTGCCCCTGCCGCAGCAACCCGCAACCAATGACAGGAACCCCAATGACAGGACCCCCAA
>JBIKVO010000238.1:0-5173 GCA_044356795.1 Caulobacterales bacterium | reverse complement strand
ACAGAGGTCCAGGGCAACGCGTCACCCAGCCGCGCCGTCACCCAGCCGCGCCGTCACCCAGCCTCTTGCGTGCAATCTCGCAGCGCTCCTTCACGCAGCCAGCCTGTTGCGCAATCTTTGCCGCTGGCGCCGCACAGATATCGGCTGTGAGCGCGGTGAGACGGCAGCGCAGAATTCTCAACAGCAAGCGCCCGAAGCACCCGACATTCCATTGTCGGCTTACCGGCTGATCCCGGCCTGCGAAACTGGTGGGCCCTGCCCCGGTCCGTGAAGCGTGAAGTCGGCGGCGGCCGCCGGACGCACTGAACTGCGGACATTCCCATGGAATAGGCCGAAACCGCCAAACCGGCGAGGTCCTCGCCCGAAGACGACACGGCCCGTCGACCACGCGACGGCGACCGCAGCCTCGGGATTCAATCCGAAGGCCGATCAGGATGAAAAGCCTTCGCGCTCGTCTTGGTGAACCTCAGCCTTCACGACCTCAGCCGTCAAGAGATGTCCGGACGCAATCTGATTTTCCCGGTTTTGATGGCCGGCCGATCCTTGCTTGGCAGCCTGTTTGAGAGACCGGCTCTTGAACTGGCTAGGACTTTTATAGTCGAGGGCTGAATGTCTTCGACGGGCCGCCTCGAGCCCAGCGAGGCCGACAGGCTCAGCGGCGGCTTCCGATCGACCCCAGCGTTCGCGCTTGGCGGCGATCAGGGTCGAGCGCGCCGAAACCGGTCTCCAACCCTGCGATAATGTGCATCACTGTCGGCGGAGGGGCCATTTTGTGTCGCCATTCGCCGGCAGTGGAGAAAGCATCGTTCTGCCGCGCAGGCCGGTGCAGCGATGAACCGGGGTGAATGTATGCGGTCTGCGCGCATGGGTCGACGACATGGTCAGGCACAGCGAGCGGGCCACCAAGGCTCAGCTCGCTGCGTCCGGCCAATCATCGGGTGGCGCTGGCGACGCGCGCGTCTGAAAGCGCAAACTGCAGATCGACCGACAGGCCCTCGATGCGAATGTTGCCGGCCGCTTCGAGGCGAAAGCCGCGCGCAACGGAGGCGATAGAAAGGCCGGCCGCCTGGTCGCAGCGCTGTCGCCAATGGCGTTTTCCGCTCCAAGCACTGCGTTTTCTCCCGCACGCTGGGCGAAAGCCACAGCCGGCAATGCCGCCAGCGCCACCGCAAATGTGGCCGGCTTCCTGATGCGCCTCTGTGAGCGCCGTGCGCTTCAGGCGAGAGGCGACGGACCGTCGCCGACATCGTTTCCGAAAGCCGGAAGCAAAAATCTCTGCAACCGGCGGCTCAAACCCGACGAGCGATGGGCGCATGCATATGATTTACAAGCCGTCGGCGCGGTCGGAAGGCTTACTCGGCTGAATCCAGGACTTGAGCGGCGTCTCGCGATTGGGGCTTCGGCGCTGCGCGGACGCTTCGGGGCCAGCTGCGCCCTTTCGGCCGAGACGGTCTTCGACCGTCGCTTCGCCAGCGTCCAGACTGCTGCACAAAGCCCTGTATCGACGCTCGTCGACGATTTTTCTGTCCCGAAGGCACGAGAGCGCCACAACACGGCTCCTTGCTCTGCCTGACACAATGGCGAAGATCGGCGCTGGGCTCTTCGCAGCGACCGATCTTCGCTGTTGGAGTCTTCCCGCCCCGTGGCGGCTGAGACCCGTGCCGGCCGAGATTTGAAAAAGCGGACAAAAGTTCAAAGCGCGCGCGCCCCGCCTGGATCAGCGCGCGGCGACCAGTCAATGCTTCGCCAGCCCAGTGCTTGATGCTTCACCAGTAGCGACTTTTGGCAATTCCAACTCGCATTGCAGCGCCCACGCCGTGACATTTGGTCTCGAATTTTCTCCACCAAAGCGTCTTGAGATATGGCGAACGCGCCGCATAGGATCATACGATGGCCTCCATATCAAAAACAGGCCGCGAGCATCTAGGGGGTGCGCCATGAACAACCGAGCGCGTGCGGGAATATTCATCAGCCTGCTGGCCATGATGGCGACGACCTCGTCGCCCCTGGCGCAAACGCCGATCCAGAACGGCCCATCGGCACGGCCGGAATGGGCGGGGCGGATCGACGCGCAACGGGTCGGCGGCTTTGCCGAACTCGCGCGGCGGAACGCGGAACGGCCGCAAGGCCGGGTTCGGGTCATCGCCCGCCTGTCGCAGAACGCAGTCAGCGGCGCGGCGCCGCCAGCGGATGGCGCCCTCTCCAGCGTGGAGATGAGCATCCGCGATACGACCGCCGTCCGCGCGGCGCGCGGGCGGGTGATCGAGCGCATGCGCGCTGTCGGCGCGACCAACGTTTCGGAACTGGGCGAGCTCCCCTTGGTGGTGCTCGAGGTCGACGCGGCGCAGCTGCAGCAACTGGCCGCCTCCGGGGAGGTCGGCTTCATGGAAGAAGATCGCCCGGTCCCGATCAATCTGGACGTGAGCGGGCCGCTCGTTCGGGCGCCGCAGGCATGGGCCACGGGCGCGCGCGGCGCTGGACAAACGATCGCCATCCTCGACACAGGGGTAGAAGCGGGACATCCCTTCCTGGCGGGCCGCGTTGTCGAGCAAGCCTGCTTCTCCACCACGTCCGCCGCCAGCAATTCGACGTCGCTTTGCCCGGGCGGGGCGGGATCGAGCACCGCGGCCGGTTCGGGTGCGCCTTGCACCGGCATTTCGGGCTGCGACCACGGCACGCACGTGGCGGGGATCGCCGCCGGCCGCGCGACCGGCGGCACGACGTTCTCGGGCATGGCCCCAGACGCGAACATCTTTTCGATCCAGGTCTTCTCACGCTTCACGGACAGCCCTGGCAATACGCCTTGCGCCAACAACAGCCGGGCTTCGCCGTGCGTCCTGACTTTTACCTCCGACCAATTGCGCGCCTTGCAGCACGTCCGTGACCGGCGCGCCGCGCGCAACATCGTCGCGGTGAACATGAGCCTTGGCGGCGGGCTGAATGCGTCGGCGTGCGACGGCGACTCACGCAAAGGGATCATCGATGAATTGCGCGCCGCGCGCGTCGCCACCGTGATCTCGTCCGGCAATGCCGGCTCCACGACCTCGGTCGGCGCGCCGGGCTGTATCTCCACGGCGATCACCGTGGGGTCGACCACCGATGCCGATGCGATCTCGAGCTTCTCCAACAGCGCGGCTTTGGTGGACCTGCTCGCGCCGGGATCGGCGATCAATTCGTCTGTCACCGGCGGCGGGTATGGCAACAAGAACGGCACGTCCATGGCTGCGCCGCACGTCGCGGGCGCCATCGCGGCGCTGCGGTCTCGCACGCCGGGACTGACCGTGGACCAGGCGCTTGGCGCGCTGCAGAGCACGGGCGTGGCGATTACCGACTCGCGCAACAGCGTGACGCGGCGACGCATCAATATCGAGGCGGCCGTCAATGCCACGGCGACGACGCCGTCCACGCCGTTCACGCCGGTCGCGGGCGCGCTCTTCCAGCTCCACAACGATGGACGCATCTGGGCGCACAACGGCGTGGCGTGCAGCGGGAATTCCTGCCCCGGCTGGGTGATGCTCGACGCCAACCCGAACACGCGCGCCATCGCCGCGGCGGGCAACACGCTGTTCCAGATGCACAATGATGGTAGGATTTGGCGCTACACCAACACCGCGTGCAGCGGGTCGGCTTGCCCTGGCTGGGTGATGATCGACAACAACCCGAACACGCGGGCGATTACGGTCGGCACGGGCGGGGTCTATCAATTGCACGCTGACGGCAAGATCTGGCGGCATACCGGAACGCCCTGCTCGGGCGCCTCCTGCCCGGGCTGGGTGATGATCGACAATAATCCGCGCACGGTGGAGATCCTCGCAGAGGGCGGGCGGCTTTACCAACGGCACAATAGCGGGGCGATCTGGCGCTTCACCGGCACGGCGTGCTCGGGCGCGTCTTGCCCCGGCTGGACGATGCTCGACAACAATCCAGCGACGATCGCGCTCGCCGCTTCGGACGGCAATCTGTGGCAGCTGCACAATACCGGGCTCATCTGGCGCTTCACCGGCACGGCCTGCTCGGGCGCGTCTTGCCCGGGCTGGACGATGCTCGACAACAATCCGGCCACGCGCCAGATCGTGGCTACGGGCGGGCAGCTCTATCAGCGTCACCAGAACGGGTGGATCTGGCGCGCCACCGGCGTCGCCTGCTCGGGCGCCTCGTGCCCCGGCTGGGTGCGGCTGGACAATAACGGCGCCACGACGGAGATCGCGACGTCAAGCGGCGGGCTCTACCAACGGCACAATACCGGACGCGTCTGGCGCTCGACGGGCGCGCCTTGCTCGGGCGAATCTTGCCCCGGTTGGGTCATGCTCGACAACAATCCGCGCACCACCCGCATCGTCGCCGCCACGAACTGAGCAGGACGAAACGGCGACACAGCAAAACCGCATTCTTGACCTACGAGGAAAATCCAGCGGCGCGCGCCGCGTCTAGAAAGGCCACGCACCATGATGCGAGAATGCGTGCTTATCTTTGCCTTGGGTTTGGCCGCGGCCTGCGCGCCTTCGCAGGCCGGCTCACAATCGGAGAACACCCCCGCCATGACAGCCGCCGCTGAAGACCGATTAGCCGCGGCGTTGGCGGCGGTGACAGCGCTGGAGCGCGCGAGCGGGGGGCGCCCGGTTCGGGTGATCCTCTCCATCGGCCCCGAGCCCGGCGCCGCCGCCGCCGTGCGCACTGCGCTGGAACGAGCGGGGGCCATCGCCGAGCCCCTCGGAGATCAGCCCTTGATGGTCGCGGAAGGCACGCCCGCGCAATTGCGCGCGGCGGTGCAAACCGGCCACGTCACCGCCGTGCAACCCGACACGCCCAACCCGACCAACTGACGCACAGCCGGCAGCCACGACAGGGCGGTCGGGGCACGGGGGTGCGCTCAGACCCTCTCTGTTCTTCGCCTTCCGCTCACCGCGCTCACAGCCGAGTTCTGCGCGCAGCCGGCGGCAAAGGGCGCTCAACAGCGATTGCCCGAAGGACCCGACATCGCGACATGTCGCTATACCGGCATGTTTCAGCCTGCGAAGCCGGCGGGTTCTGCCCCACCCTGTGAATTCTGCCGTGGCCGGCAGCGGAGACAAGAACACGACATCAAGGCGGAGCGCTTGGCCCCCGCCGATCCGGTGGCTTCATCGCCACCTCTGACTTTTGACCGATCGGACAGGATTTGGATGCTTCTCGA